>SKJM01000332.1 GCA_007122045.1 Planctomycetales bacterium
GAAATCACGAACCTGATCATCCCGCAGGCCAACGATTCGCCCGAAGAAATCGAGCAGATGTGCCAATGGATCACCCGCGAGTTGGGCCCCGACGTACCGCTCCACTTCAGCGCGTTCCATCCCGACTTCCAAATGAACGACCGCGGGTCCACGCCCCGCGAAACGCTCCTGATGGCGCACCGGATCGCCCGCCGCGCGGGGCTGCATTACGTCTATACCGGCAACGTCCACGACCCCGAGCGCCAGGCCACGCGGTGCCCGAACTGCGGGCAGGCGGTGATCGGGCGACACGGCTACACCCTCAGCCCGTACGACATCCAGGACGGCTCCTGCGCCAACTGCGGCGCCCCGATTGCCGGCCGATACGCCGACGGCCCCGGCGACTGGGGAGGGCGCCGCCTGCCCGTCCGCATTACCGACTATGCCGTGCCGGCCCAGCCGCGCGGCGTTCGGCAAGCGTTCTCTCCCACGCCCAAGCCGGCCTTGACTGCCGAGCACGAAGCCCGGCTGCTTCGCGCCGCGGGCGACTTGGTTCGAGCCGTGGTGCTGGGCACGCCGCCGGAATCGTCAGAGAAAACGCTTGCTGAAATAGCCGAACTACCGCTGTACGGCGCGTTTGTAAGCCTCAAGCACGGGGGGAAGCTCCGTTCCTGCTGCGGGTGCCTCGGTGATGCCATGCCGCTTTGGAAGGCGGTGGACCGGGCAGCCGACCGTGCCGCGTGCGACGACCCCCGCTTCCCCCCCATCGCGTCCGACGAGTTGGACCGGCTCGACATGGAAGTTTGGCTGCTTTGGCAGCCGGAACCCGTCGTGCAGCGGGGCGAAGCCCGCGCCCGCGCGGTGGAAATCGGCCGGCACGGTGTGCAGATTTCCCGCGGCGCCGCCCACGGACTGCTGCTGCCGGGTGTGGCCATCGACCACCGCCTCGACGCCGAGGGCTTCCTCAGGCAGGTGTGCCTGAAGGCCGGGTTGCCCCCCGACGCATGGAAGCAGGACGACACCACGTTGATGACCTTCGAGGGCCTCGCCATTCGCGGAAAGCTGACCGCCGACATCCGGCCGCCGGCCGTCGCGGGCATGTTCTACCCGGCCGAGCCCCAGGCCGTCGAAGCGATGCTCGACGAGTTGATGCCCGAGCGCGCCGAGCCGGCTGCGTGGGCCGGGGCGATGGTCCCGCACGCGGGTTGGGTGTACTCGGGGCGCCTGGCCGCCGCAACGCTGAGCCGAGTGAACATTCCTCCGCAAGTGATTATCCTTTGTCCCCGCCATCGGCCCGTCGGCGCGCCGTGGGCGGTGGCGCCGCACCACGCCTGGGTCCTGCCCGGCACCATCGTGCCCTCCGATCCCGAACTGGCTGCCCGCCTGGCCCGCGGCATTAAGGGGCTGGAACTCGACGCCGCCGCGCACCGGCAGGAGCACGCCATCGAGGTGCAGTTGCCGCTGATCGCGCGGCTTCGACCCGGCGCCCGCGTGGTAGGAATCGCCATCGGTGGAGGCGACCTTGAGGGGATCGAGCAGTTCGGCCGGCAGCTTGCCGACGTGTTGCGTCCGCTCGACCCGCGACCCCTGCTGGTCGTTTCGACCGACATGAACCACTTTGCCGACGACCGGCAGACCCGGGCGACCGACCGCCTGGCGCTCGACGCGCTGCATTCGCTCGACCCGGCGCACCTGTTCCACACCGTGCGCGAGCGGCACGTCAGCATGTGCGGCGTTATGCCCGCGGTGATCGCGATGGAAGCGCTCCGCGCACTGGGCGCGCTGAACCGGGTCGAGGAAGTAGGCTATGCCACCAGTGCCGACGCCGGCGGCGACCCGTCGCGCGTGGTCGGCTACGCCGGCATGCTCTTTGCCTAGCCCGCACCCCATGAACATGATCTTCGTCAGCGCGCTGAAGGGCGCCGGCGACATGCGGTTCGTCCTGCCGAGCACGGCGGTCGTTTCCGCCGTCCCTGTACTTGCGGTCTGGTTGGGGATAAGCTATTTCGGCCTGGGCTTGCTGTGGTCCTGGGGAACGATTACCGCCTGGACGGTTGCCTTGGGGCTCGTGTACCTCGCCCGGTTCCTCCAGGGCCGGTGGAAGACCATGCGCGTGATCGAGCCGGGCTACCCGGCCGAACCCACCCCCGAACCGCCCGAACCGGCCGTCGCCATCGGCGGAGAATCGCCCTGACATGCCGACCGACCACTGGCAATCCATTCTCAGCATCATCGTCTCCGTGTTCCTGGCCGTCGGAGCGGGGGCCGCGGTGCGCCGCCTGGGCTGGCTGACGGCCGAGGCCGACGACAGCCTGCTGAAACTGGTCATTCGGGTGCTCATTCCTTGCCTGATCTTCCGCGTGGTGGTCGACAATCCCTCATTGCGGCAGCCCGAGAACCTGCTCCTGCCGCCGTTGATGGGGTTCGGGCTCTGCGCGCTCGGGCTCCTGGCGGCACTGGGGGTTTCGCGCCTGGGGTATCGCGCCACCGGCCTCGGCACCGGCGGCCAGCGCCGCACGTTCGCCACGTGCGTGGGCATTTTCAACTACGGCTTCGTGCCCATCCCGCTCGTCGAACTGCTCTTCGACGACAGCACCCTCGGCGTGTTGTTCGTCCACAACGTGGGGGTGGAACTGGCCATCTGGACCGCCGGCCTGCTCGTGCTCACCGGCTCGCTGGGCCGCGACTGGTGGCGCCGCGCGCTGAACCCGCCCAGCATCGCCATCGTCATCGCCGTCGGATTGAACCTGCTCGGCGGGCGACC
>SKJM01000514.1 GCA_007122045.1 Planctomycetales bacterium
AACGGGAAGGCGAAAGCGGCTTGGAAGGTCGCGAGCCCATCTCGCCAGCCAAGCGGAAGCGTCTGCAGAAGGTGTTTGAGCACGCCAGCAAGCAGATGTCGCAGGACAACTTCGATTATGCTACTGAGCTTCTCGGCCAGTGCGTGGTCGGTGATCCGGCGAACTTGATCTACGTGCAGAGCTATGTAGGCAACCTCCAGAAGAAGTACAAAAACAATCGGAAAGGGGCCAATTTCGTCGTTCAGCTTAGCCAACGCGGGGCCAGGAGCGCGGCACGCAAGGCCCTAAGCCAGGAAAAGTGGATGGACGTGATCAGCAGCGGGTTGAAGGCGCTGACGGTCAATCCGTGGGACGTGGGCACCTTGACGGCCATGGCGACAGCCTCGGAGAAGATGAGCGACGATGAGGTCGAGTTATTCTACCTGAAATGCGCCCTGCAAGCCAACATGAACGACCCGGACGTCAATCGCCAGTGCGCCGAGGCCCTGGCCGCTCGCGGCCAGTACGATCAGGCCATCGCCTGCTTGCACCGGGTGGAGAAGGTCAAGCCGGACGACGAGGAAGTGCAGAAGCTCATTTCGAAGTTTGCCGTCCAGAAGACCATTGAGCGGGGCGGATTGGGCAAGGGCGACCCCACAAAGAGCCAGCAGCAGGCCGCTGCCGCCGAGGGCCCGGAAATCTCCCGCGTGGAACAGCTCAAGCAGGCAATCCGCCGCAAACCCAAGGAACTGCCGGGCTATCACGAACTTTCCCAATACTACATCGACGAGGAGCAGTACGAGAAGGCGGCCGAGGTGCTCGAAAAGGCCTACGAGGTTTCCGGGCAGGATGACGACGTGCGGGAGCGATGGGAGGATGTGCAGTTGCGGTCGTTACGGCAGAAGATCATCCAGGCCCAGGAGGCCGTCGACGAGGGGGGAGGCGAATCCGCCCAGGCCGCGCTGGCTAAGGCCCAGAAGGCAATGATCGAAAAGGAAGTCGAGGTCTTCGAAAAACGCGTGGAGCGATATCCGAACAATCTGGAGTTCAAGTTCAAGCTGGGCCAGCGCTACCAAATGGCGGGCCGGTACAACGACGCCATCAAGCAATTCCAGGCTTCCCGCACAGACCCCCGCCGCAAGGGGGTATGCATGCTCTGCCTGGGGCAGTGCTTCCAGAAGATCAAGCAGAACCGCCTGGCGAAGGACCACTACGAATCGGCCATTCAGGAGATTCCCGACCGCGACGCCGAGAATAAGAAGATGGCCCTGTATCTGGCCGGGAAGATCGCCATGCGATTGGACGATCTGGAAGCCGCCGAGAAATACCTTACCACACTGGCGGGCCTCGATTTCACCTACCGGGACGTTTCGGCCCTCCTAGACACCATTGCCCAAAGGCAAGAAGAAAACGAGACTTAACATGCCCAATACCCGAAGCGCGAAGAAGCGACTACGCCAGAACATCGTTCGCCGGACCAGGAACCGGTCCATCAAAAAAGCCCTCCGTACCCAGTGCCGAAAGGTCCGGGAAGCGGTCCGCGACGGCGACCTGGAGCAGGCCGAAACCGAGTTCCGCGCCGCCGCGAAGCGGCTCGATCGAGCCGGAGCCCGCAACATCATCCACCGCAACGCCGCGGCGCGGACCAAGTCGCGGTTGTCCGGCGCCATCCGCCTCGCCAAGCAAGGCATTTCGCAGTAGCGCGGGAGGGCGGCTCTCAAGCGGGCCCGGCTTGCCAGGTGGACGGCGCCCCCAATTCCGGGGCGTCGAAAACGACCTGCTCGGCGTCGAAAACCGGGCCCTCGACGCACGTGCGCCGGTAGTCCCAGTTGCCCGAAGCGTCGCGGATGCGCGCCACGCAGCTAAAGCACGCGCCGATACCACAGGCCATCGGGGTTTCCAGCGACACCTGGCACGGCACGCCAAGCTGCCGCGCGAGCCGGGCGGCGGCGGCCATCATCGGTTCCGGCCCGCAGCAGACGATCCGGCAGGGCCAGGGGGACGCCGCCACGAGAGGGGGCACCAGTTCGGTCACGGGGCCCCGATGCCCGCGCGAACCGTCGTCGGTGGCCAGGCGGACCTCGATTCCGGCCGCCTCGAAGTCGCCCACGCCGGCCAGGAACTCGGCCGAGCGGGCGCCGTAGCAGAGCGTGACTTTCCGCGCGGGCGGCACCTGCCGCGGTGGCGTGCCGTAGTGTTGCCGTCCCAGGAACTCGCGGCCCAGTGCCAAAAACGGCGTTTGGCCGATTCCCCCCGCCACCATCACCAGGTGCTCCGCCTTTTCCGGGGGAAACCCGTTGCCCAGCGGGCCCCACATGTCGAGCTTCGCGCCCGGTTCGACCTCGGCCAGCCGGCTCGTAACGCGACCGAGCACGAGGTAGACCATATCGACGGCCTGCAGGCGCCCCTCCGAGTCGGGGGCAACGTCGTAGAGGGCCAGCGGCCGGCCCAACAGCGGGTCATCGCGGTCGGGCAAACGGAGCATGAGGAACTGCCCCGGCACGATCCGTTCGGCCACCACCGGCGCCGCCAGCCGAATGCGATACGTGGCCCGGGCAAGCGGCACGTTCTCCAACACCACGGCACTTCCGTGCCAGGCATGGTCGGGGTACGCGGGAGAGGCCTGTCGATCCATCATGCTGCCCGTTCTGGAACATTCCCGTCCATCGGCGGGACGGTCGTTTGCCGGTAAGTGGGTAGGTAACTCGGGGTTTAGTGTATCGGGCCTGCGGGCGGTTGGCAATGCCTGCCTGCGCCACGA
>SKJM01000743.1 GCA_007122045.1 Planctomycetales bacterium
CCTCGGCCAGTTCCTCGTCGACCACCGACTCAAACAGGTCGAAGCCGCCGGCCGCCTCGACGGGCTGCTTCCAGCGGGCGACGCCGGCGCCGCTCAGCCCCGTGGCCCGCAGCAGTTCCAAATGCGCCCGCTGATGCGTGCCCGGCACCGATCCCTCCACCCGCAACCGGCCGTTGCTCTCGTACTCGAAGTGCACCTCGACCGGCCAGCCCTTCGTCAGCCCCGGCGGGAGGTCGCGGATGACCGTGCGGCCGATGGCCGTGCACTCGCCGGGGATCGAACTTTCGCCCTCGAGCACTTGCAGCACGATCGACTGCTGGTTGTCGGTCTTCGTGGCGAACCGCTCCTTGATCCGGGCCGGCAGGGGGCTGTTGCGGGGAATCAGGATGACGTTCGCCTTGCGCATGGTTTGCGGGTCGATCCCCTCCACGCCCAGGCTGTGCGCGTTCACCTGGGTCACCTCGAAGCCCGGCCCGCCCAACTCCGGCCGGCTTTTCGCCAAACGGTACTTCGCATAGAGCGCCGCGCCGCGGGCGACCGCCTCGTCGGGGTTGACCGTCCGGTCGGGGTCCAGGCCGGTCAGTTCCTTGACCATGGCCCCGACCATGGGCATGCGCGTTGCCCCGCCCACTAGCAGCACCCGGTCGAGCGACTTCTGCTCGACGTTTGCCTCGATGAACAACTGCCGCGTGGTGTATCGGGTGCGTTCGAGCAGGTCGGCGGTCATGTCCTCGAACTGTTCGCGGGTCACCTGCACTTCGCTCGCGTTGCCTCCGAGTTCGACGCGCAGCGTCGTCCGGCTCCGGGCGCTGAGTGTGTGCTTGGCCTCGCTGGCGGCCAGGATGAGCCGATTCAGGCACGCCCGGTCCTGGCGCGGATCGGCCCCGAATGAGTGTTGGAACGCGGCGGCGGCGTAGTCGACCAGCTTCAGGTCCCAATCGTAGCCGCCAAGCTGCACGTCGCCGTCGGTGGCGAGGGTGCGGATGTCGCCCGGGGCGAGGCGCAGCAGGGTGGTGTCGAAGGTGCCGCCGCCGAGGTCGTACACGAGCACGGTCATGGGGTTCTGGCCCCCCCCGCCGGGCGCGAGGTAGCCCAACTGCTCGCCGAACGCCATGGCGGCGGCGGTCGGCTCATTGACGATGTCGAGCACGTTCAGCCCGGCCATCTCGCCGGCGTCGGCCGTGGCCTTCCGCCGCGCCTCGTCGAAGTAGGCCGGCACGGTGATGACCACCTGGGCTTCCGGCCCCAGCCGCCCGGCCACCTCGGCCCGAAGCTTCCGCAGGATGCACGCCTGGATGACCTCCGGCGGAAGGTACTTGCCCATGATCGGGTGCGAGTAGACCGCGGCGCCCATGTCGCGCTTGACCCACTGGGCCACCATGTCGGGGTCAGCTTGGCCCACCCTGCGGGCCTGCCGGCCCACGACGACCTCCTGTCCGCCGAAGAGAACGACGCTTGGGGTCAGCAATTCCCCCTCGTCATTGGGCACCATCAGCGTCCGGCCGTTGTCGTCGACAAAGGCCACCGCTGAATTGGTTGTTCCCAAGTCGATTCCGACGGCGCGGGGAGGTTGCATGGGCAGTGCCCGCCAGGGGCGGCAAGGAAGCGGCGTCACCAGCCCCAGTGGGGACCGGCCGAAACCTCCAGTTTACTCGGAATCGGTCCAAACCTCAAGCGAACGCCGGTGGCCGAAGCCCCTGACAGGTGGGATAGGCTGCCCCGTGCCAGGCACTCCCTTTCCACAATCGGCTTCCTTAGGCGGCGCAAAGCAATAAGCTACCGAATTTCGTGGGATAGGCTTCCAGCCTGTCAGCAGAAATCGACAGGCTGGAAGCCTATCCCACACCTCGCGCTGCCGTAGTTTGTTGTCTTGCAGGACCCTAAGTGTCTTCTACCGGCCTGAGCCCTGGCTGGCCGGCTCACGGTGGCGCGGCCTGTAGGGCAAGGAGCGACAAGGGCTCGTTCTATGCCAAACCGCGCGCCGAAATACGTGCCTTCGAATCATTCTCGACAGTTTTTCTGGTATTCATTAGACCGTCGGTATAAGCTGAGGGTTATCGGGCAGTATTCCCGCTGCACCGGTTCCAGTGCAACCTTCGGACGCGCCGGTATGCCGAAACGTGCACTCCGACCCGCGCCGTTGGGGCGCACTGTCCAGTCTGTTCGTAAGCCGTTGTACCTTCTTTTGCAAGGAAAGGCGCATTTGCCATGAAAACGACCACCATCATTCCTATCTGTTGCGTATTGCTACTTGGCCCGGCGTTTGCCACTGCGGCCGATCACCACTGGCCGCTCGATTCGCCGACCAATGCGTCGATCACCGTGCGCGGCACGGCAACCGCGGCGGAGGGTGTCCGGGAGAGCAGCTTGCTGCTCGACGGCGATTCGCTCCTGGAGGTTGCCGACTCGGCGGACCTCGCCGCCGGCGAACCGGGCTTCACGCTGAGCATCTGGGTCAATCCCTACGCGCTGGACCGCGGCCAGCAGATGATCGCCGCGAAGAACCGCTACTCGCTCGGCGAGCGCGAGTGGGGGGTGATGGTGGATAACGACGGGAAGATCCGGCTGTACGTCCGCCAGGACGATTGGCAGACGGTCGAGGCCCCGGACCAGCCCCAGCCGGGCCATTGGCATCTGGTGGGCGTGGTGATGCGGCCGGACCGGGCGGAACTGTGGGTGAATGGCCGGCGCGCCGGGCCAATCGCCCTGACCCGGCCCATCCCCTCGACCGACGCGCCG
>SKJM01000030.1 GCA_007122045.1 Planctomycetales bacterium
CGGAACGAACTTCTCGTGGCCACGTATCCCTCGTTGGAGTCCACGCCTTAGCCCGGATTCTCATAACGATGTAGGGTGGTGAGAAGCAAGCCAAGACCTTGGTGGGACTTCGGTCGCTCGCCCGGCCCGTGTCCGGCGCATGACGTGCAAACGGGATGTGTACGGTGCTTAACACGCTAAAGTGTGAACCCCAACCGTGCGCCCACTCGGGCGGGCAGAACGCACGCCTCGCGATGCCCGGCGCAGCGAATTGACACCGGCGTGCCGGACGGCTATGTTACGGGCAGATGACGATGTTCTCCCCAGCGGTCACCCTAATTCGAGGAGGTTCCGGCATGTCCGATTTCCACCACGACCGTGTTCGTTCGTCCGAGTTCACTTCCACGCCCGGCCCGCGGTGCTGCCCCTGTCACGGCGATTCGCACGGAGCGGCCGGGGCGTTGCCGGGCGGCGTTTCGAGGCGGCAGTTTCTCGGGGCGGCGGCCTTCGGCGGCGCTGCGCTCGGCGGGCTGAGCTGGTCGGCCCTGACGGCCGCCGAGGCCGATCTTCCCCAGCCGCCGCGGCGCAGGCGCCTGGTGGTCAAACCCATTCTGCAGTACAGCGTCCGAACCCCCCGCCCGCAGGTCAGTTGGCGGCCCTGGGGCGACATCCACTCCGACGAGGCCGCCCGCGCCGAAGTGGGACGCATCGGCAAGGAACTCGAAAAGCTCGGGGCCGAGGCCGACTTCCCCGTCGAGTTCCTGCCCATCGCGGCCATTCGCGGGCCGCAGGAGTTGGCCGCCCTTGACGACCTGGCCGGCGCCGACGCCGTCATCCTGTACGCCGCGTGCGGGCCGCAAAGCACGTTCGACGCCCTCGTCGAAACCGGCAAGGACGTCCTGTTCTTCGTCCGCAACAAGACCGGGTCGCATTACCTTTGGTACGAAATCGTCAGCCCGCGGTACCTCCGCCGACACACCGACGAGCGGCAGGTGCAGGCCATCGACGAAAACGACGTGATCGTCGACGACCCGGCCGAAATCCTCTGGCGGCTGCGTGCGCTGTGCGGGCTTCGCAACACGGTGGGAACGAAGATCCTGGCAGTCGGCGGGCCGGGGGCCTGGGCGCAGCCGATCGACCCGATCGTCGAGCTGGTCGACCGGCAGTGGAAGCTCGACGTCCAGACCATACCGTACGACGAGTTGGGCAAGCTCATTGCCGAGGCCCGGGCCGATGAGGCGACCGTCGGGCAGGCGCGCCGCCGGGCCGAGGCGTACCTGAAGTTGCCCGGAACCACCCTGGAAACCAAGCGCGAGTTCGTCGACCACTGCTTCCTGCTCGACAAGGTGTTCCGGACGCTCATGCAGGAGGCCGGTTGCGGGGCCATCACCATCCACCACTGCATGGGCACCATCATGAACGTCTCGGAAACGGCGGCCTGCCTCACGCTCGGCACGCTGAACGACGACGGCTACCTGGCCTTCTGCGAGTCGGATTTCGTGGTCATCCCGTCGGGGCTGCTGCTGGGCAACATCACGGGCAAGCCGGTGTTCCTGCACAATCCCACGTGGCCGCACCGGGGGATCATCACGCTGGCGCATTGCACGGCCCCGCGGAAGATGGACGGCGAGACCCTCGAGCCCGCCCGCATCCTCACCCATTACGAATCGGACTACGGGGCGGCGCCGAAGGTGGAGTTTCGGGTGGGGCAGCGGCTGACGAGCATCATCCCCGACTTCGGCAGCGAGTTGTGGCAGGGCCTGCGCAGCGAGGTGATTGGCAACCCGTTCCTGCCCATCTGTCGCTCGCAACTCGAAGTGAAGTTCGACGTCGACAGCCGGGTGCTGGCCGAGCGGCTGCGCGGCTTCCACTGGATGACCTGCTACGGCGACTACCACCGCGAGGTGGAATACGCGGTTCGGCGGATTCCCATCGGCTGGGAGCTGCTGGGCTAAGCCGGGGCCGTTGTTTTGGTATGCAGCGATGGAACACGACAACCGGATCATTCGGCTCGACCCGTCCGATAACGTCGGCGTGGCGGCACGTTCGCTCCGGCCGGGCGAGGCGGCCTACTGCCACGACCGGCCGATTGCGATGCGCGGCGCGGTGCCCACCGGTCACAAGGTCGCCCTCGAACCCATCCCGGCCGGGGCGAAAGTGGTCAAGTTCGCGGCGCCCATCGGGTCGGCCACCTGCGACATCGCGCCGGGCGAGCACGTGCACCTGCACAACCTCAAGAGCGACTACCTGCCCACCTACACCCTCGACGACGGCCACACCTACGTGGCCGAGGCGTAATGGTAACCACCCCGATAAGCCGGCCGAAAGCGACAGTCCCCCGTGAACGGTTACCGGCCCGCCATGTCCCGGCCGCAAACCCGCGACGCCTCCAGCAACAGGGCAACTTTCAGCGTACCGGTCATGGTCATGCGTCGCAGCCAAGGGAAGGATACCGCCCACCGCGGCTCCGGGCCTGGATTTTTGGGTGTCAATTTTGGCATTTTCCACATTCACCCCCCCACTTTGCCCCCCCGGTCCGTCCGGTTTTCCGGCCGCTCGGGGGGCGGCGCCGAACCACGTCCACACGGCGCCGCGCTGGGCCAGGAGCCGGCGGAGTTCCTGCTTCGCGCGGGTGAGGCTGCGGCGGAGCTGCCGGCGAAGTTCCTCGCACCGGCGCTTGTTGCGGGTGTACTGCTGCAAATCGTCCAGCAGGTTGCGAACGCGCGCCGCCAGTTCGGGGCTGCGGCCGA
>SKJM01000186.1 GCA_007122045.1 Planctomycetales bacterium
ACCGAAGCACCGATCACGGCAAGACCTGGAATCAGCACGATGTGGTGATCCATCCGGACGAGAATGGAAACGTGCCGGCGATGCACATGAGTGAGCGTGGCATGACCTTGCGGCACGGCCCGAAGGCCGGGCGTTTGTTGCGTCCTGCGCGCGTCTATGGCGGGAGGACCGGCTACAACACGGCCATTTACAGCGACGACCGCGGCAAGACGTGGCACCCCAGTGCGCCATTTCCCGCCTCGGGCACCGGCGAGGGCACGGTTGCGGAACTTTCCGACGGGCGCGTCTATTACAATTCGCGGCGACATTGGGCGCCCGAGGACGAGAACGCTCGAATGCGGTGGACTGCCCACAGCGACGACGGCGGCGAAACCTGGAAGGACCTTTCCGTCAGCAAGGTGCTGCCCGACGGCGCCCAGCACACCGACTACGGCCTGATGGCCGGGCTGGTGCGCCTGCCGGTCGGCGGGCGCGATATTTTGGTGTTCAGCAACATCGTGTCGTCCCGGGGGCGCCACAACGGACACGTTTGGGCCAGTTTCGACGGCGGCCGGACGTGGCCCCTGAAGCGCGTGGTCGACAAGGGCTCGTTCGCTTACTCGTCCATGACGGCCGGCCGGCCCGGCACGCCGAGCGAGGGCTGGATCTACCTTTTGTACGAAGGCGCCGGCGGTGGGCGGATCGCGCGGTTCAACCTCGCATGGCTGCTCGAGGGCGAAGCGACGGGCGACGGGGAGGCGCCGAAGTTGGGTAGCCGTTGATGATTACGCAGAATCGGACTGCTTGCCGGACGTTGGCAGGAAACGCGGAGCACCTTGGGAGAGAGGCTTGCCAAGCACCGCTGCATAGTCCATAATGCACGGCGCGTCGGAATCGGTATCCCGAGTGGCTTTGCAAATCGAGGTCAAAGTCATGGAGTCCAAAACGTATGTGCTTGAAGACGAACACGGCGTCTTGCGCATCGCCGGTACGCGGGTGATGCTGGACTCCGTCGTAGCGGCATTTGAACAAGGGCATTCGCCGGAAACGATTGTTCAGCAGTATCCCGCACTTTCGCTGGAGGCAGTGTACGGGACCACCACCTGGTATCTCGCCAACCGGGAGAAAGCCGGCCATTATTTGAAGCGCCAGGGCGCTGTCTGGGAAGACTGGCGCCGTAAGACAAACCAGACGGCCAACCCGGTCGTGCAACGTCTACGAAGCCACGCCAGTTACACGGAGGCCGATGCAGAATGAGCCTGCCTCGTTTCTTGGCCGATCACGACCTGAAGCAATGGTCGGCCAGCGAGTTGGAGGAATGGAGCGAGCAGGTGGTCTTCCTGCCCCTCGAATGATTTCGGGGAAGTCGTAACACATTCCCACCACGGCTTGGAACCAATTCGCGTTTACACGACGAGGAGGATCGCCGGCGGGACCGCGGACCAATACGTTCACCCTCTACCAAACCTTGAGCGACGACGGTGGGCTGACGTGGTCGGCACCCGCGACGGTCTGGCAGGGGAGCGACGTGCATCTTTGCGAGCCGGGCTGCATCCGCTCGCCCGACGGAAAGCAGCTTGCCGTCCTGCTGCGCGAGAACGCCCGGCGGAAGAACTCGCACGTGATCTTCTCTGACGATGAGGGAGAAACGTGGACCGAGCCCCGCGAGGTGCCGCTGGCCCTGACCGGCGACCGGCACACGGCCAAGTACGCGCCCGACGGGCGGCTGCTGGTGAGCTTCCGCTGCATTTCGCCCACCGCCAAGCGCGCCGAGCGACCCTTTGAGACCGACTGGGCCGGCTGGGTCGGCACGTACGACGACATCGTCCACGGCCGCGAGGGGCAGTACGTAGTGCGTTTCAAGCAGAACCACCGCGGCCACGACACCACGTACCCTGGCGTCGAGGTCTTGCCCGACGGAACGTTCGTTGTTACAACCTACGGCCATTGGACCGAGGGCGAGCAGCCGTACATCATGAGCGTGCGGCTGAAGCTCGAGGAACTGGACGCGTTGGCAGAGAGGATTAGGAGATAGAGACGTTTGCGTCGACAAGCGCAAGATGGCCGGGCGCGTGGGTGAACCCGGCTGCTGAGACAGCCGGAACCACCCACCCTACGCCGGTCTTGCCAAGAAACCGCACCAAGAGGACACCCATGCGATACCACCTGCGCGGTCTAATCGCCGCAACATTCACACCCATGCACACCGATGGGACGCTGAACCTCGGGCAGATCGAACCGATGGTCGAGCATCTGCTCGGCAGCGGCGTGGCGGGGCTGTACGTGTGCGGCACGACGGGCGAAGGGCCGTCGCTTTCGACCGACGAGCGCGAGGCGGTGGCCGAGGCCCACGTCGCCGCCGCGCGGGGACGCATTCCCGTCGTCGTGCAGGTCGGCCACACCAGCCTGCCCGAGGCCTGCCGCCTGGCCGCCCACGCGCAGGCAGTCGGGGCCGATGCTGTTTCGGCCATCGCCCCGTGGTACTTCAAACCCGCGTCGGTCGACGTGCTCGTCGATTGCCTGAACCCGATCGCGGCCGCCGCGCCGGACCTGCCATTCTATTATTACCATCTTCCGGCGTTGACGGGGATGGATTTCGATATGCTGCACCTGCTCCGCGTGGCTCCGGAACACCTGCCCACGCTGGCCGGCATCAAGTACAGCGCACCGAAGCTCGACGAGTTCCAGGCGTGCACCGAGTTCGCCGGCGGTCGTTTCGACATCCTCTTCGGCTGCGACGAGATGCTCCT
>SKJM01000480.1 GCA_007122045.1 Planctomycetales bacterium
AGTTCGGCACGCTGGCCGACCTTTCGCCCCACGTGCTCGACGACGGCTCCATCCTGTTCACACGCTGGGAGTACCAGGACAAGAGCGTGTTCCCCATCCAAAGCCTCTGGACTATCAATCCGGACGGCACCCGGCTGAACCTGTTCTACGGCAACACGATCACCACGCCGAACACGATCTGGCAGGCGAAGCCGATACCGGGCACGCGGAAGGTCCTTTGCACGCTGGCCCCGCACCACAACAACCCGGTGGGCGCCATCGGCATTCTCGACCGCTACCTGGGCGTGGAGAATCCGCGGGCGCTGCGCAACCTGACGCCGGAGATACCGTACGAGGCCACGACGGACCCCAACTGGCGGCCCGGCGATCGGCTGTTCCCCTGGTCATACCGCGACCCGTACCCGATCGACCGCGACTTGTTCCTGGTTTCGCACGGTTCCGAGCAGTTGCAGCGCTACCGGCTCTTTCTGCTCGACGACCGCGGCGAGAAGGTGCTGCTCCACGAAGACGCCGAGTTTTCGTGCTTCAACGCCATTCCGCTCGTGCCGCGGCGCCGCCCCCACCTTATGCCGTCGCATGAGCCGGCCGGCGACGATTACGGCACCTTCCTGCTGGCCGACGTGTACCAGGGGCTCACCGGCGTGCCGCGCGGCAGCGTCGAGCGGCTGCGCGTCATGTCGACCGTGCCGAAGCCGGTCAACAACCGCGGCGCCCGGGCCTATTACCACGGGCACGACATCGTCGACCCGGTCATCGGCGCCGGAACGTTTTACGTGAAGTATAACTTCGGCACCGTGCCGGTCGAGCCCGACGGCTCGGCGCATTTCCAGGCGCCGGCGGGCCGCGAACTTTACTTCCAGGCGCTCGACGCCCGGGGACGCGAGCTTTCGCGCATGGGCTCGCTCACACAGCTCATGCCGGGCGAACAACAGAGCTGCATCGGGTGCCACGAGCCGCGGGCGTTGGCGCCTCCTTCGGCCGGCACGATGCCGGCGGCCTTCCACCGCCCGCCCGCGGCCATCGAGCCCCCGCCCTGGGGCGCCGGGCCGGTCGATTTCGTCGGCCAGGTGCAGCCGGTCCTCGACAAGCACTGCGCCGAGTGCCACAGCGGGATCGATCCGGCGGCGGGCGTCGACCTTTCCGGCGACAAGACCCGCCTGTTCAACATGGCCTTCGAGAACCTCGTGGCGCGGAACCTCGTACAGTTCTACTACCTCACCCCGCCGCAGGAAGAGACCGGCAACTTCCGGCCGCTGACGACCGGTTCCCGGGTCAGCCGCGTGGTGCAACTGCTCGACGCCGGGCACCACGACGTGGCGCTCAGCCCGGAGGAAGCCGAGCGGCTGTACACCTGGATCGAGGCGAACGTGCCCTATTACGCCACGTACGAGCACACCCGGCCTGGAACCCCCGGCTCGCGCGACGCCTGGAGCGGCACCTGGAGCCGCGAGTTGGACGGGCTGTTCAAAGCGCATTGTGCCGCCTGCCACGGCGGGCTCGACCTCCGCAACAACCGCCACAGCACGTGGGTGAACCTCAGCCGCCCGCAGTACAGCCGGATGCTCAACGCTCCGCTGGCGAAATCGGCCGGCGGACTGGAGCTGTGCGAAGCGCGCAACGGCGCCCCGCCCGCACGGTTCGCCGACCGGGACGATCCCGTCTACCGCGCGATGCTCCGGGCCATCGAGCAAGGCGCGCGCGAACTCGCGGAGAAACCCCGCATGGACATGCCCGGCGCCGTGCCGGCGCCTTACGAGCAGGATTTCGGTCGCCTGTACCGCGGCGGCGGCCGCCACCGATAACAACCCGTAGGACAGGCTTTCCACCCTGCCGGAGTAGGACAGGCTTTCCAGCCTGTCACGGTAGGATAGTGTCACGGTAGCATCGGCTTTCCAGCCTGTCGAGGTACAATACGCTTCCACCCTCTCTTGTCAAAGCCCCACGGACCGGGAATACTATCCCACACAAACATTCCTCACAGCATGAAAGGTCATTGAATGAAGTCAAGAGAGTTCGGACGGTCGGGCGTTGCGGTTTCCGACGTGGGGCTCGGCTGCTGGCAAATCGGCGGCCTCTGCTGGGGCGACGTGACCGAGGACGCGGCACTCGCCATCCTCGATGCCTCGGCCGACCACGGCGTAACGTTCTTCGATACCGCCGACGTGTACGGGACCGGCCGGAGCGAAACGCTGATCGGCCGGTTCCTGAAACAGCGCCCCGAGGACGTGTTCGTCGCCACCAAGATCGGCCGTTTCCCGGTGGCCGAAGGCGAGACGAATTACTCCGAGGAGATGTTCCGCAGGCACACCGAAGCGTCGCTCGACCGCCTGGGCGTCGAGGCGCTCGACCTGACGCAGCTCCACTGCATCCCGGCCGAGCAGATGCGCCGCGGCGACGTGTTCGAGTGGCTCCGCGCCCTGCGCGACGCCGGCAAGATCAAGCGGTTCGGCGCCAGCGTCGAATCGATGGACGAGGCGCTGTTGTGCCTGGAGCAGGACGGGCTTGCCTCGCTGCAGATCATCTTCAACATCTTCCGGCAGAAGCCGATCGACGTGCTCTTCGAGAAGGCCCGGGCGAAGGGCGTGGCGCTGATCGTCCGCCTGCCGCTGGCCAGCGGCCTGCTGAGCGGCAAAATGGCCAAGGACACCACGTTTCCGGAAAACGACCACCGGACCTTCAATCGGGACGGGCAATTGTTCAACGTCGGCGAGACCTTTGCGGGACTGCCG
>SKJM01000523.1 GCA_007122045.1 Planctomycetales bacterium
ACAGGTCCGCAAGTTCGGGGTCTTCCATCGCGTCGGCCTGGTAGTACAGTTCCGGCTCGATGAGGATCTCTTCCGGCACGTCGCCGCCCTCGAAATACGCGATGATCGCACGCACGGTCTCCCGGCCGATGCGGTCGGGGAACTGGATCGGATCGGCGAAAATCTTGCCGTCGCGAATGGCCAGCTTGCCTTCCGGCTGCCCGTCGAATCCGACCAGCGTCACCTGGTCGGTCTTGTTGGCGATTTCCAGCGCCGCCCGCGCGCCCAGCGCCGAGGGGTCGTTGATGCAGAAGAACCCGGCCAGATCGGGATGCGCCTGGAGGACTTCCTGGGCCACGTTGAGGCTGGCGTCGCGGGTGCCCATGCCGGCCCACTCGCCGGCGACCTGAATCGGGCTCTGCTGCTCGGCCAACTCGTCGTTGAAGCCGCGCACCCGCTCCTGGGCCGATTCGACCGTCGGGTGACTGAGTACGGCGACCTTCCCCTCATTGTCGAGCGCTTCGATCATCGCCCGGGCTGCAAGCCGGCCCCCAAGATAATTGTCCGTGGCCACGTGGGTGACCACCAGGTCGCGAGCCCCCTCGGCCGTGCACGCGATGTCGGCCGTGAACACCGGGATGCCCGCGTCCGTGGCCCGGCGGATCGCCTGCCCGATCGCCTCCGAATCGCAGGGAGTGAGCACAATGGCGGAGACGCCGCGGACGATGAAGTCGTTGACCTGGTTGTCCTGGGCGGCCGGGTCGAGTTCGCCGGAAACGACCATCACCTCATAGCCATGCTGGGCGGCTTCTTTCCGCATGCTGTCGGCGATGACCTGGAAAAACGGGTTCTGCAGCGTCAGCACGCTCAAGCCGATGGTCCCGCGGGATGTCTCGGGCCCGTCGGTTGCCGCGGCCGGGTCCGATTCCCGCCCGCAGCCGCCCGCGCCCAGCAGGACGGCGGCAATCAGCAGCGCCAAAGGCAGGGAAGTAGTTCGTAGGGTCATGGTATGCCTCCAGGTTCGCGTTGAGAATGGGTTCGGAAAGGTTTCAGTATAGGCGATGGCGGCGGAAACGTCCAGGGACGCGCACCGAGGGTTTGCGGCAACATCGCCACCATCCGGGCTCGCTCCGGGTGGAGCGATGTTTGGCAACTACCAGCCGCCGCCCACCGGCCCGTAGCCCACCGACCATCGCTCCGGCCGGGCAAGCCGGCCGCTGGCAGACGCAACGTGTGTAAAAACAACGGGGAGGCATCATTTCGGCGGCCCCCGCCACACCTACCGCTCCTCCCAAATCGACCGAAGCTCCCAAACGGCCACCGACGGCGCCCGCGCCTCCCCGCCGCTGGCGTATACGGCCAGGTCGCGGTTCTCCTCGTCGGGCAGGAAACAGTTCGCTATCTGCACGCGCCCCGCGTTGGCGAACACCTCGACCGAGGTCCGGTCGACCAGAATGCGCAGCGCAATGCGCCCGTCCTGCGGCTCCAGCGGCGCTTTGCTGCCCAGGGCGGTCAGTTCCTTCGCCGCGGCCGAGTACTCGATCCGGTGGCCGCGCACGTCGATGCCCACCGCGTCGGCCTCGCCCACTTCGAGCACGGCCTCGATGTCGAACAGGTCGCCCTCGACGCCGTCGAGCTTCACCGGCTCCGCGCCTAAGGCGAGGTCGGCCCGGCGGTGCTCCCGCCCGCGGAGCTTCTTCAACTCCTCGACCGGCTCCATGAACAGCCGAACGCCGTCGGGCGTGGTCCGCAGGGTGAGCACGCGCGGCACGGTCATCTGCTGGTTGAACGGCATGCCCGGGTACCGCCCGCGACGCATCCAGGCGATCTGAATGCGGCGGCCGTCCTCGTCGGGCACGTCGCTGAAGGTCTGCGCGGCGTAGTCGCTGGCGCCGAAGCAGCTATCGAGCACGCCGCCTTCGGGCGTGAACACCTTGCCGTCGAACCGCCCGACCAGGTACCGCCCGGCCGCCTCCCACACGACCCAGCGGGTATTGTCCGGGTCGCCGTCGACGGGCAACTCGAACAGGTCGGGGCATTCGTGGCCGTTGGGTATTTCCAACTCGCTCAGCTTGGTCCAGGTTTTCAGGTCGGGCGAGCCGAAAAAGGCGAACCGCGGCCGCTGAAGGTAAAGGACCATCACCCACTGCTCGGTCGGCTCGTGCCAGATGACCTTCGGGTCGCGGTTGCCGCCCACGATGTGCCCCAGCACGGGGTTTCCCTCGTACTTGGTGAACGTGCGCCCCCGGTCGGTCGAGTAGGCGATCGACTGGGTGAACGGCTGCCCGCGCGACTGCGCGTTCGTCCCGCCCGCCGACGTGTACACGGCCACCAGCGGCTTGTGCTCGCCCGTCTGCCAGCCGGTGGTGTTCCTATGGTCGACCACGCCGCATCCGGAAAAGATGGTGCCCAGTTCGTCCGGGTGGATGGCGTCGGGAAGTTGCCGCCAGTGGATCATGTCGGTGCTGACGGCGTGGCGCCACGTCATGTTCCCCCAACTGGTGCCGAAGGGGTTGTGCTGGAAGAACAAGTGGTACTCGCCGTCGTAGTACATCATGCCGTTGGGGTCGTTGGTCCATCCGCGGGCGGGCGAGAAATGGAACTGCGGCCGCAGCCGCTCGCGGTAGATGCTCTCCAGTTCCGGCCACGTGTCGGCCAGCGTCAGGGCATCCAGCGCGGTCGAATCGTGCCCCATGCCGTCCACTTGCACCCGGAGCGTCTTGCCCTGGTAGGCGTCCACTTCGGTGTA
>SKJM01000043.1 GCA_007122045.1 Planctomycetales bacterium
CGGGAACTGGTGGGCGACCGCGACCCGCGGGCCCACGAGTTTTCCGTGCAGCTTCGGGCTTTCGACGCCTCGCGCAGCGGCGCCGGGCTGAGCCTGGCCGTCCTGCTGGGGCTTTGCGGCGCCCTGCTGCAAAAGAGCGCCGAGGGCGGCCTGGTGGTGGCCGGCGCCTTGAACCTGGGCGGCTCGATCGACCCCATCCACAACGCCGTCGAAATTGCCGAGCTGGCCATCGACAAGGGCGCCACCGCGCTGCTGATGCCCGTGACCGCACGCAAGCAGCTTTTCAACCTGCCCGACGACCTGGCCACGAAGATCGACATCCAGTTCTACCTCGACGCCAAGGAGGCGCTGGTGAAGTCGCTGGCGGACTAAACCCAACAATCGTCGTTATGTCTTTGTGGCGGCCGCGGGAGGGCGGCTGGTGGAGTTGGAAGCGAACGAATAGCATTACAGAGGGCCTCGAACACCCCAGACTGTGACATGAACCATGACCCGGCCACCATCCCGAGCGTCCACGCGCTGCGCCGCCGCTGGAAGCCGCACAAGGAGCGGCTTGCGGCTACGGGAGGCGAGCAAGCAACGTCCATTCGCTTTCACCGAGCCTGTAGCTGGATGGCCCGTGTGGAACAGATGCCCGATGGCCAGGAGCACGACCTGGCGCTGGTGAGCCTGTGGATCGCCTTCAACGCGCTCTACGGCCAATGGGACGGCCAGAGGCGGGAGCCGCGGCTCGACCGGGAGAGCTGGCGGGCCTTCGTGGACCGCATCCTGCGCCTCGACCGCAAGGGCTACGTCGCCGACGCGCTGCGGGAGCACAAGCGGCTGGTCATCACCCTGCTGGAAGACGAGTACCTCAGCGGCTTCTTCTGGCAGGAACCGTCGGCCAGGCGGGCCGGGCAGTCGCGGAAGGCCGCCCGCAATGCGCATACCTGGTACATCGAGCAGCGCTGGGCCAAGGTGCTCGACGAAGTGCTGGAGCGGGTGTACCTCGCCCGCTGCCAGCTTGTCCACGGGGCCGCCACGTACGGAGGCAGGCTGAACCGGACCGCCCTGCGCCGCTGTGTGATGATGATGCAGCGGTTGCTGCCGGCCCTGCTGATGGTATGGATCGACCACGGCGCCCACGAGGACTGGGGTCCCCTTTGCTATCCACCCATGCGGCTGGTACACTGACCCAGGAAGAACATGATCGACAAGGCCCTCCGTGGGCTACCCGCCGGCAGTGAATCAGCAGCGAACCGTTTACCATGCGCGCCGATCCATGCCGGCCCGAAACTCAGACGAGTCTCCGTTCCAAGCACAGACGTTCCGACGACGCGAAAGGCACGAACGTAACCCAACCCTTGAGTGACAGTAGAGGGGAGTCCAGAATGCCGATCCCGAACAATTCCAACGGCAACCATGACCATCGGGCCAGTGCGGCCCTCGATGCCGTCGACCGACACACCCATCTTCCGCTCCTGACCGCTCCCGTTCGCTCCCAGGACGGCCGGGAGGAACACCCGCTCGCCCGCCAATGGCGGCTGCTGAAGCTGCTGACCTATTCGCCGAAGGGGTACACGGTCAAGGAACTGGTGGCCCTGTCGGGCATGAGCGACAAGACGGTCCGGCGTGACCTGATCTTCCTGCAAAACATCGGCTTCGACATGTCCGAAACGGTAGGAGACCACGGCCGAAAGCGCTGGCGCATTCGGCGGCTACCGGAGTCCATGGCGGTTCGGGGTTCGGTGCGCGAGAAGTACGGCCTCATCCACGACACCCTGGGCGACCTGCACGACGCGGCGCGGATCATCGGCGATTCGGCCCTGGCCGAGGCCCTCGGGCGCCTCCAGGAGTGGGTCGAGGGGAAGTGTCGAGGCAAGAAGGTGAAGCCGAGGTGAGTACCTGGGCCGTGCGTCGGCGTTCTGATAGTGAATAGTCACACCGGGAGCCCTGCCATGACCGAATCGTCACCCACGTTCGAAGACCGCTGCATTGGCTGCCTGCTGGGCACCGCCTGCGGCGATATCCTGGGCGCCGGGGTGGAGGGATGGTCGGCGGGTGAAATCCGGGATACCTACGGCGAGCTGCGCGACTTCCCGCATACCACCCGCGGGTTCGGCTGCTACACCGACGATACGCAAATGACGCTGGCTCTGGCGACCAGCCTCGTCGAGCGAGGGCGAGTCGACGCAAAACACGTCTCGAGCAAGTACGCCGAGTTCTACGAGGGCTGGCGGGGGTACGGCGGTGCCGCGCATCGGGTCATGCGGGTACTTCAGCAGGGCGGCGACTACCGGGGTACCGGGCGCCTGCAATTCCCCGACGGGTCGTTCGGCAACGGCGGGGCCATGCGAATTGCGCCCGTGGGCCTGGCCTATCGGCACGCGGCCCCGGCGGTTTTGCATCAGGCAGTGGAGGATGCCCTCCTTTGCACGCACGTCCACCCGGAGGCCGTCGACGGCGCCTTCATCCAGGCAAGAGCCGTGGCCGTCGCGGCGAGAAGCAGCCCGGCGGAGTTCGATCCGTACGGTCTGCTGCGCGAACTGCACGAGATGAGCCGAACGACGGTAGTCCGTTTGAAACTGGAGGCCCTTACGAGGGGGTGGGAGGAGCATCACCCGGACTTGCTTGTCATCGCCAAGGCAGGCACCGGCATTCGGGCCTCCGAAGCGGTTGCGGCGGCTCTCTGGGCGTTCGTTCGCCACGGTGCCGAGCCGGAATCGTGCATCATCCGTGCCGTC
>SKJM01000291.1 GCA_007122045.1 Planctomycetales bacterium
TGACGCTTGCATTAAGGGCATTTCCATGACTTCTCCCACGACCCGGCGGAAGTTTATCCAAGGGGCGGGCGTCGTCGCCGCCGGCTTCGTGGGCGGGCGGACGCAAGCCGCCGCAGGCCAGCCGCAGCATGGCCCGCACGACCATGATCCCGCCCATGCCCCCTCCGACGAGCCGCCCGCGGAACCAGCGCGCCAGGACGACTATCCGCGGTTCCACCCGGGCCCGAGCGGGCCGGTCGGCGCCGATATCGACCGGGGGAAACGCGTCGCCGGCTTTCGTCGCGCGGACGCGTCGCCCGTGCCCGTCGAAACCCCCGATCTGCCCAAGCTGCCGTGGAAGATGGCCGGCGGAGTGAAGGAGTTCCACCTCGTGGCCGAGCCTGTCCGCCGCGAGTTCCTGCCCGGCATGTGGTTCGACGTTTGGGGCTACAACGGGAGCATGCCCGGGCCGATGATCGAGGCGGTCGAGGGCGACCGGGTGCGGATTGTCGTGCATAACGAACTGCCCGAACCGACCACCGTCCACTGGCACGGCTTCGAATTGCCCGTGCGCATGGACGGCGTGCCGGGCGTGACGCAGGACCCGATCATGCCCGGCGAGGAATTCGTCTACGAGTTCGACCTGCACCAGAACGGTACGTTCTTCTACCATTCGCACGGGGCGATGCAGGAAATCATGGGGCAGACCGGGTTCTTCATCGTGCATCCCCGCCGCCCGCACTCGCCGCCGGTCGACCACGACTTCGGCATCATTCTGCAAGAGTTCGCCATCCTGCACCAGAGCACCATTCCCGACAGCATTTCGGAAGCGTTCAACTTCTTTACCTTGAACGGTCGGGCCGGCCCGTATACCACGCCGCTGGTCACGCGGTTGGGTAGCCGGGTACGGCTTCGCTTCCTGAACCTTAGCGCCATGCACGCCCACCCGATGCACCTGCACGGCCACACGTTTTGGATAACGGGCACGGAAGCGGGACGCATTCCCGACACGGCCTGGATTCCCTCGAACAACGTGCTGGTGGGCGTGGGGCAGACGCGCGACGTGGAGTTCATTGCCAACAATCCGGGCGACTGGATGCTCCACTGCCACATCCTGCACCACATGATGAACCACATGGTGGCGATGGTCGGCCCGATGATGGACCACGGGCCCGAAGTCGAGCACCATGGCGACGCGGCCCCGGCGCCCACCGGCTCAGTCCGCAACGCGCAGCCGGAGCGCGACGGCGGCCGAGTGTCCCGCCTGCTGCCGACCCTGAAACGCCTCCTGCCCGACGACCTCCCCGCCATCCCGCGCGAGAAGGACCCGCGCTACGAGGTGCCCGGCTATCCACAAGACATGATGGGCATGCCCCCGGCGCACGACCCGGCCGACTTGCACAGGCCGGAAACGCGCGGCCTCCGGCGAAACTGGTTCCAGGGGGTCCACGGCATGATGACCCTCGTCCGCGTCCTGCCGGAGGAGCTGTACCAGCGCGTCCTGGACGACGATGCAACGATCCCACCCGGCGCCAGCACCCCCGGCGCCGGTCCGGGCGAGATGCCCGATCACGAGCATCACCCCCACGAACACGAACACGATCACCCATCGGAGCCGAAACCCGAGCGCGACCACGAACACTGAAACGTTCGGCCCGGGTAACCGTTCACGGGGGCGGTCCCAATTTTCGCGGCGGAGAAGGCATCCCTCGTGAATAACGCTATTTCGCCGCGAAAATGGGACTATCCCCTTCGGCCGGTAAGGGGACCAGTCCGTGGCCGGCCCGTGAACGTTACCGCCCCGGGAGCGCGTGGGCGAGGACGAGCCCTTTCAGGGCCGGGAATCCGGGCTACCAGTCGTTGCCCGACACGCGAGCATGACGCTCCATCGGTTCGGGCTCGCCAAGCGCGTCGATCAGCAGGAGCCCGGAAATTGCCACCTCCAACCGGCGCAGTTCGAGCAGCGCTTCCACGTATTCAATGCTGCTGTGGAAGAACGATCGCTGCGACATGAGCACGGTGGGCCAGTCGGCGCGGCGTTCCCGGAAGGCGGCCAGGTTCAGTTGAAGCGCCTCGCTCTCTTGCGGCAGGATCGTCTCGCGGTAGTCGGCCACGGTCTGCTGCGCCGTCTGGTACTGGGCCAACGCGTCGGCCAGCCGTCGCTGGAGCGCGAGTTCCAAGCGGGCCACCTCGGCCTGGTCGCGGGCCACTTCCGCCTGGGCGGTGCGGATGTTCCCCTCGTTGCGGTCGAACAGGGGAATGTTCATGCCCACCTCCACGTCGGCCTGTTGATCGCGTGCCGCGAAATTGTAGGCGGTGCCCGCCCGCACCCGGACGTCGGGAATCCACTCGGCTTGCTCCCGGACCAGCCGCGCGCGGGATCGGACGACACCGGCGCGGGCCGCTTGGATTTCAGGACTGGCCTGGAGCAGATGACACAAGGTCGCCTCCCAGTCGAATTCGTCGGCCGGCTTTTCCAGATCGCCGTCGAGGGGCTGAGGGGCCAGACCGGGGCAGCCGACCACGGCGGCCAGCTCGCGCCAGGCGCGATGATATTGCTGCTCGGCGGCCATCAGCGCCAAGCGGGCTCGGCGGGCCTCGGCCTGGGCTTGGAGCAGATCGGGGCGATTCACCTGGCCGATGTTCAGCAATTCCTCGGTGGTCACGACCGTCTCTTCGGCCAACCGGAACAACTCGCGGCGGATCGCCACCAACTGGTCCAGGGCCAAAACCCGCCA
>SKJM01000100.1 GCA_007122045.1 Planctomycetales bacterium
GCATTACGCCAATCACCAGGGAAGTTTCTTGGAACTGACGTTCCGCGGCACGGCCGTGCACTTATGGCACAAAGTGGGGCCCGACTGCGGCATTGCGCGAATTACCGTCAACGGCCAACCGGCCGCGACGGCCGAGTTGGATACCTACTCGCCCGAGGTCGATTGGAATCGCCGCACGCTGCTGGCCGACTTGTCGCCCCATGTGCTCGACGACGGTTCGATCCTGTTCACGCGCTGGGAGTACCAGGACAAGAGCGTGTTCCCCATCCAGAGCCTCTGGACGATCAACCCGGACGGTACGCGGCTGAACCTGGTTTACGGCAACACGATCACCACGCCGAATACGATCTGGCAGGCGCGGCCGATTCCGGGCACGCGGAAGCTCCTTTGCACGCTGGCCCCCCACCACGGCAACCCGGTGGGCGCCATCGGCATCCTCGACCGCCACTTGGGGGCGGAGAATCCGCGGGCCCTGCGGAACCTGACGCCGGAGATACCGTACGAGGCCACGACCGACCCCAATTGGCGGCCCGGCGACCGGGAGTTCCCTTGGTCGTACCGCGATCCCTACCCGCTGGACCGCGACCTGTTCCTGGTCTCGCACGGTTGCCAGCAGTTGCAGCGTTACCGGCTCTTTTTGCTGGACGACCGCGGCGACAAGCTGCTGTTGCACGAAGACGCCCAGCTTTCCTGTTTCAACGCGATTCCACTCGTGCCGCGCCGGCTTCCTGGTCACCTCCCGTCGCACGAGCCGACCGGCAGCGATTACGGGACGTTCCTGCTGGCCGACGTGTACCAGGGGCTAAGCGGCGTGCCACGCGGCAGCGTCCAGCGGTTGCGCGTCATGTCGACCCAACCGAAGCCGATGAACAACCGGGGGGCCCGGGCCTACTACCACGGGCACGACATCGTCGAGGTTCTTACATGAAATCAAGAGAGTTCGGACAAGCGGGTCCTCGTGTTTCGGAAGTCGGTCTCGGCTGTTGGCAGATCGGCGGCCTTTGTTGGGGCGATGTGACGGAAGATGCCGCATTCGAAATCCTCGCCGCCTCGCTCGATCAGGACGTCACGTTCCTTGATACGGCCGACGTGTATGGCACCGGGCGCAGCGAGCAGCTGATCGGCCGGTTCCTGAAAACCCGGTCAGAAAACATCTTTGTCGCCACCAAGATCGGGCGTTTCCCCGTCGCGGAGGGCGAGACGAATTTTTCCGAAGCGATGTTCCGCAAACACACCGAAGCGTCGCTCCAGCGTTTGGGCGTCGAGTCGCTGGACCTGACACAGCTTCATTGCATCCCCACCGAACAGCTGCGCCGCGGCCATGTCTTCGACTGGCTGCGCGGGCTGCGCCAGGACGGGAAGATCCAGCGGTTCGGCGCCAGTGTCGAATCGATGGACGAGGCGCTGCTGTGCCTGGAGCAGGACGGACTTGCCTCGTTGCAAATCATCTTCAACATCTTCCGCCAAAAACCGCTCGAAGTCCTGTTCGACAAAGCTCGGGCGAAAGGCGTGGCGCTGATCGTACGCCTGCCCCTGGCCAGCGGCCTGCTGAGCGGCAAAATGGCGCGGGACACCACCTTTCCGGAAAACGACCACCGCACCTTCAATCGCGACGGACAATTGTTCAACGTCGGCGAGACCTTTGCAGGCATCCCGTTCGAAAAAGGCGTCGAACTGGCCGACCTGCTGAAACCCCAGCTGCCGCACGGCTGGACCATGGCCCAGATGGCCCTCCGCTGGATCCTCGATTACGACGCCGTGTCGGTCGTCATTCCCGGTGCCAGCCGTGCCGAACAAGCGATGGCCAATGCCGGAGTATCCGACCTGCCGCCGCTTCCGGACGCATTGCATGCCGAACTCCGCCAGTTCTATCAGCGCGAGGTCGCCGACCATATCCGCGGTCCCTATTGAGGTGGCTGCGCACGATTGGGGAAGATTTGCAGAGAGATCCTGCTGAGACAGCGTTCTGAACCCCGGGGCGGCGGCAACCTATTATGGGAGTCAAAGAATGCGAGGTCCACATGTCGTGGCTGGTTTCTACGTGCTGATGTCGGGCGCCCCGGCTACGTTGTTGAAGGCTCGGAGCGGCCTCATTTCGGTGCGCCTGGAGCACCATTAAGCCGTTTGCGATTCGAATTGGTCAGCCGCGAGCGGTCGGCGTCGTTGTTGTCGCTGCCGGCCGCCCGCTTGCCCGCCGACTGGGAACCGAAATGGGGTCACCCAGCCACCAGCCCATCAAATCGAGCGGAAACGCAACCCCTGGGTGGAGCCTTTCTCTCCAGAAAAGGGCACATTTGCCTGCTCCAACGGGGACGCCGTCAGAATGAAGCTGGGTGTCCCCGTTTGCCCGCACTCAGAAAATGGACAGCTACCATCGGCGAGTCAATCGTACTCAGTGCAACGGTACTCGGACTCGAAAGAGGGCGGATGACGAATCGAGCCAACGTGGTGAACCCGCTTGGTGACGGAGGCTGTCGCTGCTGACTCGGTTGATCCCACGAACGCAAACCTCGGCCAACGAGTCGATCGAATACGAGTACGAGTACGAGTACGAATACGAATACGAATACGAAACGGACGAACCTACCAAGCCGAGAGCAATCAGCCCTCGCATAAAATCCAGTGCCATTGTTATTTCTTGGCAGATGCTAACCGGACGTGTCGTCCGAGTTGGCGGCGTCGGAGTCTTCGAGCCAGCGATCCAACCAAGCGTTCA
>SKJM01000796.1 GCA_007122045.1 Planctomycetales bacterium
AGGAGGTCCTCGACGGGGGGGCGATCCGAGAGGCGATCACCTTTTTCCAATTGTTCGTTGAAAGGTGGCATTTCCATCGCGAGGAGGCCTATTTCGCCGCCAGTGCCGTCCCGCTGGAGGGCTTCGACGTCGACGCGCGCGATGCCTTCTCGTACCACGACCACGAGCATTGCGCCCTGCACCTTCGGGGGATTGAAGTATCGGTCGGGGTGATCGTGTTATGGCAAGGCGGGCGTTCCGGCATTCTCGGCGGCGGGCAGCCGGCTTCCCGTCGGTCGGACCCGGCGGCGGTGCGGCGCGCCGAAATCGCAGCGGCATATCGAGATTTCGGACAACACGCGCGCGCCTATTCCGATATTCTGTTGCGGCACATCGAGAACGAAGAGGACTTGGTCTACCCCCTCATCGAGCGCCATCTGACACCGGAAGGCCGCCGGGCGGCCACCGAGGCGTTCCGCCGGGCTTCGGTTGAGGTGTTTGATCGGGACCGGCTCGAGGAGTGCCTGGCGATTGTCGGCCGACTCGCAGCCCGATTCCGCGTGGCGAACGGCACCCTCTCATAGCCCCGCAGCCCCCCAGGCCACCCCAGCTTTCCAGGTCGCCGATCATCGCGCCCGGCTTTTCCGCAGGGTTTGCCTTTCTTACTCAACTGCTACGGCCGTCACGTCCGATACTATCGTCACAGCCAGGACGGGCCGCTCGGCATGCGAGGGTCCACAAGCCTTGTACGTGGAAACCTTATCGGATCAAGAACATGTTAGTAAATCCTACACGCTCGCCGTTGTTGGTCGGCCTTTTGATCCTTGGGGCGGCCCTACCCGCCCTCGCAGACGACTTCCGAGACTTGCAGCTCTGGGCGCCCGCCGAGGTGAGCCCTTACGGAAGGGGCCCGCAACCGGGCGAAGGCTTCTTTTTCGTCTTCGACCAGTTGTACTGGCGCATCCAGAGGCCCTCGACTCAGCCCATCGGGCAGCCGGGGGAGTCGCGCGAGGTGTGGTTCGGGCCCGACATCGACCCGGGCAACGCCTTCACCCTGACCAACACACACGATACCAGCTTGCTGCGATCCACGCCGCTGAGCGGCAGCCAGCGGTTCGACGTCGGCCGGGTCATCGGCCGTTGGGGATGGTTCCTTAGCACGTATAACCTGCGGCCGCAGCATCAGGAACTGTTCATGAGCGACGTCCACGTGGTGTTTGAGGATCCCGAGTACGGTCCCATCGGCCGGCGGTTCCTGCAAGGCCGCTTCTTGATCGAGGGCGACCCCGACGCAGACCCCCCCATTCCGGACATGGAAACCGCCCTGCTGGACCTGCCGGTCATCTTTGACGAAATGAGGGTGGTCAATCGGGTGGAGCACTGGAGCGTCGAGTTGAACATGCTCCACCGCACCCGGCAGCTCCACCACGGCGGATTTCTGGAGTTCTTCGGCGGGGCCCGCTACCTGGAATTCAATGACCGATTCACGGCCACCACCTTCCCGCCACCCGACGTCCCCGTTCCCGATCCCGATCCCGATCCCGACAACGACAACGACAACGACAACGGGAACGGGAACGGGAATCCCACCGGGGTGCTGGATCACAGCTTCTGGGACACGCGGGCCGAGAACAACGTGATCGGCCCGCAAATCGGCATGCGGTGGTTCCGGCAGCACGGCCGCCTGCGGGTCTCTGCCGAGGGGCGTTTCCTCGCCGGACTGAACCACCAGAACGTTACGCAAAGCGGCATTCTCGGCTCTGAACTGAACCCCACCACGGTGACCTTCGGCCAGCCGTTCGCCGTGGACTCCCAGGGATTCCGGCATCGCGAACACTCGGTGATTTTCAGCCCCGCCGTCGAAGTCCGCGCCAACGCGCATTTCCAGTTCACGCGGGCCGTTTCGTTCAAGGCCGGTTGGACCGGTTTCTGGGTCGATTCGATCGCCCGCGGTTCCGCGGTGACCCGTTATCGCGTCAATGACCTCGAGGGAGCCGCCATGGGCATCGACATGGGCCGCAACCGGCAGCACGCGTTCGCCCACGGCCTGAACATCGGCGTGGAAGTGAACCGGTAGCCCGGATTATTCATGTCGGGTGGGACGAGGTCGCGTAAATCCTTGGTGGGACTGCGCAAGCCACGCCTGGCTGGTTTCCACGTCGTGCGCTGGAACCACGCCCGGCCAAGCGACCGAAGTCCCACCAGGGCCTTGGCTTGCTTGTCACCACCCTACATCGCGATGAATACTCCGGGGTAGGCGTCACGGCCCGGCCGCTGAGGCGAGCGACTCCGGACGAATCTTTTCCAGTTCTTCCGCCAGGAGGTCGATGGTCCGGCGAATCTGCTCTTCGGTGTGCTGCGAGGTGATGAAGAATCGCAGCCGGGCGGCGGTCTCCTCGACCGCCGGGTGCAGGATCGGCAAGACGTTGATCCCGTGCTTGAGCAAGGCGTCGGAAAGCTGCAGGCAGTGCACCGAGTTGCCGAGGATGACCGGAATGACCGGCGTGGCCTCGCTGGTGCCGGTGTTCAGCCCGCGCTGCTTCGCCAACCGGAGAAACAATGCCGCGTTCTGCTGCAACCTTGCCACGCGCTGCGGCTCGGCCTGCAACAGCCGCAGCGATGCCATGGCGGCGGCGGCGGCCGGCGGCGACATGGCCGCCGAGAAGACGAAGCCCGGGGTGGTGTACTTCAGGTATTCGATCAGGGCCGCGCTGCCGGCGATGTACCCGCCGCCG
>SKJM01000035.1 GCA_007122045.1 Planctomycetales bacterium
CCGGGTACGGTGATGCCGCCGCGCTCGCCGACCGGCTGGTACACCGGGGCTGAAATGGAGCAAGCCCTGCAGGCCGCCGAGACGCTGGGCCAACCCATGGTGTTGATGTTCACCGACCCGGCCAGCACCTGCCCGAAGTGCAGGGCTCAGACCCAGCAATGGATGCGGGCGCGCGAGTTGGGGGCGTTCGTCCGCGTATTGATCTCGACCAAAGACCCCGCGCAGCCGCCGCTGTTCCAGAAGCTCAGCCGGGAAGCGGGCGAGCGCGCCGGCCGCTTCATCCCGCGGCTTTATCTCGGCACGTCGACGGGCGAGTTGCTCGGGGTCGTACCCTACCGGACCGAGCGTCCCCAGTATCTCAACGCGGTCGGCGCCGCGCTGAAGCAGTTCGGCGGGGTCGTCCCACCCGACCAAATGATGGGGCTTTGGAGGCGGCTCGGCCAGGCCCGGCAGTTGTGGAGCGAGGGCAAGATTGCCCCGGCGCTGCGCGGGTACCAGGAAGTCAAGCGGGCGGAAAGCCTCAATCCGAACCTCGCCATCTTCCAGGAACTCAAGAACGACGAACCGCAGATTTTGCAGAAGGGCGAAGAAGAACTGGAGGCCGTCCGGCAGTTGCTCGCCGAGGGCGACCAGCGCCGGACGCGTGCGGCGTTGGCCAATATCCGCCGCCAATACGCGGGCTTTCAAACGGCCGACGACGCGAAGGAACTGCAAGAGGCCAAACCGGGCGAAGCAGCGGCCGGGGCACCCGAAACCGAAACGGACGATCCCGACGGCCTGCGTTCGTGGACCGACGCGACGGGCAAGCACCGAATCGAGGCGGAACTGGTGGCCGTCAAGGAGGGTTGGGTGCGGCTGCGGCGGGCCTCGGGGGATTTGGTGTCGGTGCCCATCGCCCGCCTGTCGGAGCCCGACCAACAGTACGTCGCCCAGTGGCAACGCGACTAGGAGAATGACATGACCGCGGAAGAACGCGTGGAAGAACAACTCGTGAAGCTTGGGCTGGAGATGCCCCCGGCCGCTGAGCCCAAGGGAGTTTACCGGCCCGCGCTGCGCCTGGGCGACCTGTTGTACACCGCCGGCCACCTGCCCGTCCGCCCCGACGGCACCCTGGTGACCGGGCGTCTCGGCGCCGAGCTGGACGTGGAAGCCGGGTATGCGGCGGCGCAACTGGCGGCCCTCGGCATCCTGGCCACCGTGCGGCGCGAACTCGGTACGCTCAACCGCGTGCGGCAGGTGGTGAAGGTGTTCGGCGCCGTCCATTCCGTCCCGGAGTTTGACCAGCATCCCGCCGTCATCAACGGGTGCAGTGAGCTGTTCGTTGCCGTGTTTGGTGCCGAGAAGGGGCGGGGCGTGCGCAGCGCCCTCGGTGCGGGCAGCCTGCCCTTAGGGGTTCCCGTCGAGATCGAGGCCGTGTTCCAGGTCGGCGAGGTCCTCCCGTAGCGTTATACCGCACCCGTCAACATTAGGGTAGCAGGCCCGCCCGCGGTCGAAACGCACCCCGTCGGCCGTGTCATCGGCCAGCAATAGGGCGCCGTCGAGGTCGGCGTAATCGAGCAGGGGGAGCAGTTGGGCCGCGGCGGAAATGCCGACGCTCGACTCGGTGAAGCACCCGACCATCACGTGGAGACCCAACTGCCGGGCGCGGTCGATCATTCGGCGCGCGGGCGTCAGGCCGCCGCACTTCAGAAGCTTGATGTTGATGCCGTGAAACAGCGGCGCGCAGCGATCCACGTCGGCCTCGAACCGGCAACTCTCGTCGGCAATGATGGGAAGCGGCGATACGGCCCGCAACCGTTCCATCCCCTGCCGATCGTCGGGCGGCAGAGGCTGTTCGACCAGTTCCACGCCGTAGGGTTCCAGGGCGAAGACGTTCTCGACGGCCTGTTCGGCGGTCCAGGCGCAGTTGGCGTCGACGCGGAACGCGGCATCGGTGTGCTCCCGCAGCGCCCGAATAATCGCTAAATCGTGCTCGGTGCCAAGCTTGATTTTATAGACCGGCCAGCCGGGGAATTCGTGAAGTTTTCGCACCATCACGTCGACCGTGTCGATCCCGATGGTGTAGTCGGTCGGGCAGGCTTCCCGGGGGTCGAGGCCCCAGAGCTTCCACACCGGTGCATGCTGCATTTTCCCCCAAAGGTCGTACGCGGCACAGTCGAGCGCGCCGAGGGCGGCGGGCCGATCGTGCAACGTGTCCCGCAGCGACTCCCAGAACTCGGCGGGGTCGGACAACCGGCGCCGCCGGATTTCCGGCTCTGCCCGCCGCAGCGCCGCCACGGTCGAATCGATGGTGGCTCCATAGAAGGGCACGTCGGCGGCCTCGCCATAGCCGGAAATTCCATCTTCCTGCAACTCGACGATGAGCGTGGCTTGTATTGTGGTTGTTCCGCGGGCTATAGTAAAGGGGTGCCGCGTTCGCAGGTGACAGCGATAGAAGCGTATTCTCACGGAAACTATATCCCGATGGATGCCTGGGGGGACTTGCTACCAGCCGCGAATGCCAGTATAATCGTATTTTTCGTGTTGCGGAACACGGTCTACGTTGAACCAACGCACTTTAGCGAGTACCTGGAGGATTTTTATGCCAAACCTTGCCGCCACCCTAAAGGAAGAAATTCGCCGCTTGGCGAGAAAGGAAATTAAGACGCAGACCGACTCGACGAAGCAAGCGGTCTCGCAGTATCGGCGAGAGATTGCCCAGTTGAAGCGGCAGTTGCGGGAGCAGGACAAGAAGATTGCATCACTGGAGGTGCAGGACCGCAAGCGCGAAGGCCGGCCGGAAGCCGCGGCCGAAGGCGACGAAGCCGAAGGCATGCGTTTTTCCCCGCAGTGGGTCAAGTCGCAGCGCAAGCGCCTGGGCCTCTCGGCGGCCGACTACGCCAAGCTGGTGGGCGTTTCCTCGCTGAGCATCTACAACTGGGAAAACGGCAGGAACCGGCCTCGCCAAAGCCAGTTGGCCGCGCTGGCCGCCGTCCGAGGGATCGGCAAGCGCGAGGCCCGCGCCAAGCTGGAGGCGATGGAGCAGCCGTCGGAATAGCCGTTCCGCGTTGCTTCGGAAAGCAACCGCAGCGTCGTAGGATGGACATTCCTGTCCGTCGGTATGGACATCCCTGTCCGTCGGCGTAGCCATTCGTGTCCGTCCCCGGCTGACGGACAGGAATGTCCATCCTGCGTGGAAGCTGCGCTGTGCCGCGCGTTTTACGCCAGGTCCGCAGCCAGCCGGCGCATGCCCTCCTCGGTGGCGACGTGCGGGGCATAGCCGAAATCGTCCCGCGCGGCCGAAATATCGAAGTAGTGCGACGTGGCGAGTTGAGCGGCCAGGAACCGGGTCATCGGCGGGTCGCGGCGGAGCCGAAGCGCCGCCCAGAGGTGTTCGAGCAGCCAGCCGATTCGCCACGCCGCGTTCAGCGAAACGGCCTTCGTCACCGGCGGCAGGCCGGCCAGGGCCAGCAGCTCGTCAATCCACTGCCAACAGCCGACCGGCTCGCCCTGGCTGATGAAATACGCCCGGCCGGCCGGCGGCGCGCCCGGCTTCAGGGCGTCGGCGGCCAGCAGGTGCGCTGAAGCGGCGTTCTCGACGTATACCATGTCGATCAGGTTCGTGCCGTCGCCCACGCGGCGCAGCCGCCCGCGGCGGGCCCGGTCGATAAGCCGCGGAACGAGGTGGCGGTCGCGCGGACCCCAAATGAGGTGCGGCCTCAGCGAGCAGGTCAGCAGTCCGTCCCGGCCGTTGGCTTCGAGGACGGCCTGCTCGGCCAAGGCCTTGCTGTGCGGATAGTGGGCCAGCCAGCGTGCCGGATACGGAGCCGATTCGTCCACCCCGCACTGGTCGCCGCCGTCGAACGTCACGCTGGGGCTGCTCGTATAGACCAACCGCGGCACCCCGGCCTCGACGCAGCCCCGCAGCACGTTTCGGGTGCCCAGCGTGTTCGTCTCGAAGTAATGCCGCCAAGGCCCTCCCAACCCGGTCACGGCGGCCACGTGGAACACCGTGTCGATGCCGTCGCAAGCACGGACCACCGCGCCGCGGTCCCGCAGATCGCCCACCACCGTCTCTACACCGAGCCGTTCGAGTTCCTCGTACCGCTTGCGGGAAAAGACGCGCACCCGGTCGCCGCGGGCCCGCAGTTGTTCAGCGATATAACGGCCGAGAAACCCGCCCGCTCCGGTTACCAAAACATTCACGCCAGTCCTCACCGAGGTGCACGCTACTGGTCGGGGAATAAACCCGGGTTCTCGCGCTTGAATTGCTCAAATTCGGTGAGTGGCCGATCGGGGTCGTCCCTTACCAGGGCCTGTTCGACCGGCTTCTCGGTCAATTCGAGCTGGTAGACCTCGCCGTCGTCGTCCGCCTCGTCGTCCTGGTCATCGTTCGATTCGACCGATTGCTCAGATCGGTCGGATCGTTCGGATTGGTCAGATCGGTCGGATTCCTCCGATTCCGGCGCGTCGGCGGGCTTGGCCGCCGACTCGGTGGTGCGCCGGGGAACGTCCAGAAACTCGCCGATATCCAAATCGACCTTGCCCGGCTCGACTTCTTCAACCGGTTCGTCGGGTGTCCTGCTTTCAGCGGCCCTCTCGGCTTCAGCGGGGCCGCTGAAAGGACTCATCAGCCAAAGGATTCCGCCGATGACCACGGCACCGCCCAGGGCGCCCAGCGAACCGAACAACAGCTTCTTGCGCTGCTTCTGGCGGCGTCGAGCGACTTCGGCAGGCGAAAGCATACCAGACTTGCCGGCGGCCGACTTGCCCTGCTTGGCCTCCGGTTCCGTAAAGATAAACGGCGACGGCGCGGGGGCGGCCCGCGCTGCGGCAGGGCTTGCCGCCGCCTTGGCCACCGGGATCGCCACCGTCGGAAGCTCGGGCGGCTGGGGCGCTTTCCGGGCCTTGCGGGCCGAAACGCTCGCGCCCATCTTGACAGGCGCCGGCGGCGGCTTCTCACCGGCAGGCCTCGCGTCCTGTGTGAGCGGCTGAGCCACCACCACCTCGGGGCTCGATCCTTTCAACAGGCCCTTAACGCGGGTGGCCTGGACCCATCTTCCATCCGGGCCTTGGCGAACCTCGTCGGTGGGCCGCAGCCGGCCGTCGGCCGCCAGAGCCCTCAATTGCTGCGACGACAGAGGCCCCAGTTCCGCCCCCGCAATCCTGCAATACCAGTCGGTCGCCATGGCAGTTCCCCTACAACATACGACTCTTGCCCTTCACCTCACCGAAGGCGTCCTGTTTCCGGGGCGGTGAAAAGTGTCTTGATCACATAGTAGCCCAAGGGACCCTTCTGTGGAACGGCTCCTTGACATCCTCGAGGTATCCGTCTCACTGGTCAGTTTAGCGAAGATCGGGCCGGGAATCCAGAAGGGTCCGCCTTTCGATGCTTCTTTTTCCGGCTGAAGCCGGCACTCCAACGCACATCATAGTTTGTCGGCCGCCCAACGGGCAAGTTTTTCCCGGAAAATTTTCGAGTTGTGCCGGATGTCCACGGGAAATGCCGGATGGATCAAGAATTCGGAAACTGGTTTGGTCAGGGGGTTTGCTCCGCCCCGGTCGTGGAGTTCGCCCAGGAGCAACGATTCCTCCTCGGCGGTCGAAGGGGCGCAGTCCGCGTGCAATTCCACCACGATCACCGGCCGCTGCCGACCCGGCGGGCCGACGCCGACCAACGCGCTGCGGAAAACGTCCGGATGCTCGTTGAAGATCGCCTCGCACCGAACCGGGTACAGCGGCCCCTGCTCGGTCAGCACCCGGTGGGCCACGCGCCCGCAGAACCAGAATCGCTCCTGTTCGTCCAGGTAGCCCGTATCGCCCATCCGGTGCCAGACCGAGTCGCCGTCAACAATCTTCGCCAGCGCATTCGCTTCGACGCGGGTCACGTATTCCCGGGTGACCTGCGGGCCGCGCACGATCAGTTCGCCGATCTCGCCGACAGGAAGCTCTTCCACGTCGGCCAGCGACGCGAGGGGGCCGTCGACAATTCGGATGACCTTCCACTCGATGCCCGAAAACCGGGTGCCTACGCATACGCCCGCCCCTTGCCGGGTCCGATGCGCCGTGCCCTGCGCCGCCGTGGGCGCCAATTCGGACGATTCCACCGGAGGTTGTTCCACGAAATCGCCCAGCACTTCGCTGGCCGAGATCGAGGCCACCGGCAGCGCCTCGGTGGCCCCGTACGGCGTGTGCAGCTCACCCTCCGGCGCGATGTGCCGGCGCATGCGGTCGAGCACGGGGGCGGGTACGGGCGCGCCGGCCGAAAGCACCCGGCGAACGGTGGCCAGCCGGGCGCCGTGCTCCTCGCAGTACCGGCCCACGCGGTTCCAGATGGCCGGGGAACCGAACGTCTGCGTCACTTGCCAGTCGCCGGCCGCTTCGAGGATGTTCCGCGGATTGACCATGGCGGGCCGCGAGGGGTCCATGTCGGGAATGACGGCCGTGACGCCCATCGCGCAGTTGAACAACCCGAACAGGGGGAAGCCGGGCAGGTCGATCTCGCCGGGACGGATGCCGTAACGGTCGCGAATCTGCTCGACCTGGGCGTCGAAGTTGCCGTGCCGGTACAGCACCCCCTTGGGCGGGCCGGTGCTGCCGGTGGTGAATATGATGGCCGCCGGGTCGTCGCCGGTGGTGGCGGCGATGCTCGTACCCGGCCACCGGCGGCGCCGCAGGCCCGCCAGGGTCGGCCCGCCCCAGAACCACCGCCGTCCGACGGTCACGTTGAACGCTGCTTTGGGGAATCGCCGGCGCAGGATCGACCGGACGGCGTGGACCATCGCAATGGCGACGAACCCTTCGGGCTCGGCCTCGGCGAGACAGCGGACGAGGTTCTTGCGCCCCATGCCGGGGTCGATCAAAATGGCGACGGCGCCCGACTTCAGCAGGCCGAATGCCAGCGACACGAAGTCGATGCCCGGCCGGACCAGCAGCGCCAGCCGCGTGCCCTCTTTCGCGCCCAGCTCCCACAGCCCGGCCGAAATCCGGTCGCTGTCCTGGTCCAGTTCGCGAAAGGACACTTGCCGATATTTTCGCCGCCCGCCCGGACCATACCCCAGCGGCTCGACCACCGCCGTCGCGTCGGGCATTTGGGCGGCCATGTCGGTCAGCCGCCGGGCAACGTTGCCGTTGTGTGGAGGATTCGATGTCGTGTCAACGGCGTTCATGCAGTTCGTCTCGCGTCAGACGTGTCCCATTGGATACCAGTGTACTGACGAAGCCGCGGGCAGTCAATTGCCCGCAGGGCATGGGTCTTCTAGGCCCAACAAGACAGATGCAGAGGGTGTCGGGCCGGCTTGGCGGTTCTCCGCCACGCGGCATTCGCATCAGTATGTCAGCCCGTCTTCGGCACGATGTCCGTCTGCAATGCCGGATCGGCGGCCGGCACGTAGCTTTCCGGCAGGCCCAACTCGCGGCGGACGAGGTTGCACCCCTGGGCGATCGACGATGCCTTGTAGAAGGCGATGTCGCGGTTGCAGCCCTGCCGGCCGAAACCGCAGTCGCTCGATACGATCAGCCGCTCCGGCGGAATGTACTTCAGCGCGCGGCGGATTTCCCCGGCCACGTCCTCCGGCCGGTCGGCCTGGAGGGTGCGGTGGCTCACGCCGCCAATGCACACCTTCTTCTGCATGTCGCTCTTGAACCGCTCGAACAGTTCGATGTCGCGGAAGTTGCGGTCTTTGGTCTCGATGGTCCACACGTCGCCCTTGCACTGCTCCAGGTACAGGTCGATCGACGCGGCGTAACTGGTGTCCTCCATCACGCGCTGCATGTTCGGGTTGCCCCAGCAGGTGTGGATCCATATCTCCACGTCGTCGAGCCCCTCGACCTCGCGGTTGTAGCACTCGATCATGAACTTCACCTTCTCGTGGTCCTTGCCGAAGGTGTTGGCCATGAAGTGCAGCGTGGGCTCCTCGATCTGGATGCAGCGGCAGCCGGCGTCGCGCAGGGCCAGCAGCTCCTGGTTCATCGCCACGGCCATGTCCCACACCACTTCCCGCGGGTCCTTGTACTTCGGCGTGTGGATGTCGAGAAAGAGGCTCATCACCTGCGAGCAACAGGTGCCGAACTTCACCGGCTTGCGGCTCTTGGCCTGGGCCATGCGCCACAGCTTGGGGTAGTCGAGCGGGCGGTGCTCGATCTTGTCGACCACCCGCGGCCAGCGCCAACCGGTATAGATTTCGTGCAGCAGGGTGCCGGCCGGGTACTTCAGCCATTCGGAGCGGGTTTCCTCCGATTGCAAGTGGTCGCCCTCGAACCCGGCCCATCGCTGAAGCGGATAGTGGTGCCAGGAGCGGCCGGCGTAGTCCTCGTCGCAGTGGTAGTCGCCGTTGGTGAGGATGTCGAGCCCGGCCCGCTCCTGGTCGCTGACGACCACGGACAGTGCGTCCTGGAACTTCTCGCGGAAACGGACGTCGAGCATGCAGGTGTCCAGGGGCTCGCCCCAGAGGCTCATGTCGAACCAGCGCGGCCGCGGCCAGGAGCCGGTAACGGTGCTGGGCAGGACCAGGTCGGCGGTGACGGTGAACATGGCACTCCTCCTTCTGCCGTCCCATGGGCGGCGTACGTGTGTGGAAAACCTGTTGGGCAATTCGAGGTCTTGTTGACGGGAGCTGCTTGGATGCCGGCGGTCGTGATGCCTACTCCGGTTCAACCTGAATGTCGACGTTCGCGCCGTGAAGCAGCGTGTTGTACACCGGCGAAAACGCGGCGAGACTCTTGAACTTCGCCATGTTCTCCTCGTCGCTTTTTACCTTGAACTTCACACGGATGCTCGTGAAGCCTTTCGGCACCTCGTCGGCCAGGCCAAGGAACCCGCGCAGGTCGATATCGCCATCCAGTTCCGATTCCAACGCGTCGATGCGGATGCCGCGCACAGCGGCGTGTGCGACCATGCTGGTCGTCACACAACCAGCGAGCGCATTGAGCAGGTGCTCCACCGGATTGGCACCCTGGTCGGCACCCGCAAGCATGGCCGGTTCGTCGGCGTGCAACTCGAAGCTCTGCTGGTGGGCAATGTCCTGCCCGGCTGCGTGGAACCCGGCAATCGTGGTGCAGTTATGAGCCGCACCGAGCCACTTGTTGTGGGCGCGGAATTTGCATTTTCCGAGTTCCGGGTCATTCTTCATCGCACCGACCGTCTCCTGGAGCACGTCCAAGTCGATGCCGTTGATGCAACGGGTCTGTACGGTGGCAGTCATGGTCTTCGTTCCCTCTGTTGGGTTAGGGGTCTCCAATGCCGACCGCCCGTGAGCGGCCTAACCTAATTATACCGTTGGGGCTAGGGCCTGTTTATGAAGAATGTCTGTGCCCGAATGAATAGTAGTAGGAAATCTTTTCCACACAACTGAGCGAAAACAGGAAAACACGAAAAATTGGAAAGTCAGGCAGTTCAAGGGGGTTCAGGGGCAAGTCGCCCCTGAACCCCTTTGAACGCTTTCCGGACACTCCTCGCTGAGGGTACCGGCGCGAAAATGCCGCATGCTGGACGGCTCCGTGCCACCCGAATAGGGGCATTTCCCGCGCCGCCCAGGCACCATCCGCGGCCGATTTGCCGCAGGGTCAAAGTCAGAAGGCCGCAAGGAGCGTGTCGATGTCCACGCAGGTCGCCTCCCGGCAGTCATCCGACGAGGCCGCCTGACGGCCCGAATTGGCGTCCGGGTCGTAGACCCAGCGTCAGGCTGGAACTGCCCGGCGCTCTCGCCCGGTCCGTCGAGCCGGTTATCGAGGAACAGGTACGCGAACACCGGTTTGGAAAACGGAAATCGGGCGCCGCGTTCAAACTCAGCGCTCCCGGGTTGGGGTCGGTGTGCACCGCTGTGACCTGATGGTAGCGGTTGACCGAATGGAACGCGCGATCCTTCCGTTCCCACGATGTCTTGGAAATGCCGGGGGAACCGTAGGTAGGTTTGTCGCGGCACTGACGCACCGCACATTCGCCCGCTCGCCGGGCTTCGGCGCTTCGATGCCCAATACCGGACGCGGAGGACCTGCATGGGCGCATTGGCCCATAGGACGGCGGCACGGACGAATGGCCGTCATTGTACGAAAAATGCTGACCTATTCCGATTCCGAAGCCCCGTCCGCCGCCAGGCGAACGATCCGCTCGATGTCGAAATCGAGAAACGCAAAGCCTCGTCCGGCTTCCCGGGCCCTCGGGTCGGCCGTGAAGGAAAGGACGTTGTGTTCGGCAAGACGCCGCCGATCGGGCTTGGAGACGTCGATGCCGCCGAACTCGGGACCGGTCAGCCGGAACGTCTGCCATCTCTGCCACCGATCCTCCGCCCGCGCGACGTGGCACATGAAACCTTCCCGCGTCAAGAAGTACAGGACGATGGTGTCGTCCGGAGCGGCCACGATGGCCGGCCGCCTGCCGCGCATGGGCAGCGGCGCACTGCGGTGCCACGCCCCGTCGCAATCC
>SKJM01000786.1 GCA_007122045.1 Planctomycetales bacterium
CGCGGCGCGGCCAGGGCCTCGGCGCCCGTCTGGCGGCAGCCGATCAGTGTGAATCGTTCGACGGCCAACGGCGCACGCACCGAGAGGGTGGCGCTGCCCTCCTGCCAGAAGAGGCCTTCGGGTTGAATGCGCGGCATTCGCCACAGGCTTTCGCCCACGGGGGGCGCCAACGCGCCCAATCGCAGGACCAGCCCGGTGCCCTGGACGGGCTCCGGGAGCCTCAGCACGCCACGCGGCGGGCGTCCATCCTCGCCGGGCGTTACCGTCCACGGAACCGGCTCGTCGTCGAGGGTGGCCGTGACCAACTGGAGTGGTTCCTCGATCTGGAATCCGATCTGGCTGACCGGTTCATGATGGATCTCCAGGTTCCATTCCGTGGCAACTTCCACGCCGCGCAAGGAAACGTCGTAGCCGGTTTGCTCGCGCACGAGCGCCAAGCCTTGGCCGGCGGCGGCGGTGCCCGGCGGCGCGACGCGGAGCAAAAACTCGAAACGATTGCCCAGTTCGATTCGCCAGCGGCGGGTGCCGTCGTCGTTGGGGCCGGCGTCGAGCACGGTCCCGCGATCGGCGGTAACCTCGACATCCTCGGGCGTATCGAGCAGGAGGCTGTTGACCGGGCTGGCGGGAAGGCGAATGGGGAAAAGCTGGACGCCGGCCGCGTCGCGCCGCCCGGCCAACGACCACTCGATTTCCAGCAGGCCCGATTGCTCAACCAGGACGTCCAGCTCCCCATTGACCCCCAGGCCGAGCGCGGCCGGCCGGGGTTCCTCGCCGGCCCACACCGCGTCGCGAATGGCCAGGCCGCACGGGTCGAGCCGCAACAGGGCCCTTGCTTCGGAAACATGCTCCACCCAAAGTGTCGCGCGGCCCTCGATCCACCGGTCGCCTTCCAGCCGGGCCTCGTATGCCGCGTGCACCACCCGGGGCGAGAGGGCCGGTTGGCCGGCGTCGGCCGCCGGAGCGGATGAGGCTGCCAGAAGCCGCTCGAAATCTTCGGGCGCGACGGGCAGGTACTTCTCCCGGCCCAAGGGCCAGTCCTCCCGGTGGGCGGCCGGCACGTGGACGCGCCGGAAGCGAATGGGAGGAGGGCCTCCCCGCCCGTCGGGCTCCCCGGCCGTCAATTCGGCGCCGAAGCCGCCGGCCGCCGCGGCCAGGCACAGCAGTGTCGCAAGCCAATGGCCAGTCATGGGAAAGCATCCTGGGGCGCTTCCGAGCCGAACGCAATGGATGCGGTCGGCGTGGCGGCGGCATCGGCCGGCCGAGCTGCCTCGTATTGCGTGAGGGTCGAATCGCCTTCCGGGCCCGCTCCCGGCGCCGGCATCGCGGCGCGGCGGCGGGCCACGCTCCGTTCCAGCAAGCCGGCAAGCAGGGTTAGGGCGAGCCCCAAGCTCGCCGCTTGGGCCACCAAGAGGGTCGGCGCCGGGTACAGGGCCCCGGCGCACGCCAGGGCGAGAGCGAGGGCGCCCAGCGTGGCCGGATGACGGCCTGCCGGCACGTAGATCAGCACCAACCCCGCCACCAGGGCCAGCCCCGACGCCCCCAGTACAATCCAGGAGCGGTTGGCGGTTCGCAGCACGGCGCGGCGCGGGTACCCGCTCGTCCCGAAAAGGTATCGGTTGGTCTCATGCGATACGGGGGTTCGCCGTGCCGCGCCCGACCACTCCTCCAGTTCGGGCTGCTCCAGCAACGGCTGCCGGGCGAACAGATAGCCCGCCCATTGCCATGGCGACTCGCTCGTAAACCCTTGGGGCGCCACGACCACGTGTTCGTGCCGCGGCAGCACCAGTTGCCAGTACATCCGGCGGACCCAAACCTGCTCGTCCAGGTGCGGCAACTCGATCGAAAGCGGCCCCCGCCGATCCATCGGTCCCGGGAAATGGTAGCCCAATTCGAGCACGTGCGTTTGCCGGGCCCCGTCGCCCGGCAAAGGCAGGTAGAGCCGATTCCCGTCGATGGCGAAGTCTTCCACACGCTGCTGGTTCAGCCACACGAAGACGTGCTCCATGGCCGTCCCTTGCGGCAGGCGCACCTCGAGCCGGTTGCGGTCGCTGCGCAAACGGAACACGGCCCGATCCTGCCGGTCGGAGTGCTCGGTCCGTATCAGCCACGTCTGCACCCACGCGCGTTCGACGGTGGTGGTGCCGAGGGTCCGGGCGTCCGGCGGCCCGACGCGCAGCCGGACGTGGCGCTGCGGGCCTGCCGCAACGTAGGACGTCTCGCCCGGCTTCGAGGCGTCGGCGGCTGGACCGGAACCGGCCGGCTTCCACGCATCGTCCGCTACCTCGGCAAACAGGTCGGTGCTTTCTTCGAACACCAGCCGGTTGACATCCGGCTCGGCGCCGTGGGGCGCTATCAGGGGAACCGATGCGGGCACCCACCCGCGGGCGGGCGCCGGCGGGAGCGGAACGGAGTAATTCAACACGAGTTGGCAGCGGCCGATGTAGGATTCCGGCAGATCGGCTTGCCAGAGGACGGTCGCCGGGTTGTCGCCGGTCGGCCCGTCTTCGAGCGGCCGCGCCGGAACCGGCGCCCCTTCATACAAGATTTCCAGGCCGCCCGCGGCGGCCAGTGGCTCGGGCACTTCCAGCACGAGGCGTTCCGCCGGTTCGTGCAGGATCGCGTATTCGAAGGTCTGCCGAACTTCCGCGCCGGCATCGTGCAGGGCGATGCGCGACGAAGTGCTTACCTCGATACGTTGCGGCAGACGCCGAA
>SKJM01000567.1 GCA_007122045.1 Planctomycetales bacterium
AAACGTCCATCGGCGTCGGTACGGGCGAACCCCACCTCGGCCTGTTCCGCCGGATCGTCGCCGGCCGCCTCGGCAATGAAGGTGACGGCGGCCAAGTCGAGCGGACTGTCTCCGAGCAGGATCGTCCCCTCGACCGGATACCGCGTCGGGCCGCCGCAACCGATCAGCGCCGCCGCCAAACAGGCCGCCACCAGAAACCCGGTCCTGACGCGGCGGTGCAGGCCAGCGCGCGGCCGGCACCGCCGCCGGAACGCACCGTACCCAAGGGAAGAACCGGCGCGCCGACGCTCGATGTTCCGTTTCATGGTCAGTACTCCCCCACGTTGGTTTCGCGCCCGTTGGCGGTGATCAGCGAAGCGTAGACGTCGACGGAGATGGATTCGGAAATCGTCTGCACACGGCCGTCGGCGAAGGCTGCGTTGATCGCTCCCGGGTGGAATGCGAACGCCTCGTTGTTGTTCGTGCAGTTGATGCCGCACGGCCCGGGGCAGGCGAGGCCGTTGCGCGTGAAGCCGTGCAGGGGGATATGCTTGGCCGTATCGGCCCAGCCGGCGCCGCGGACGCGCCCTCCGGCGACGTCGAAGTTGCCGCAGCCGTTGTTGTGGTTGTCGGGTCCCCGCTTGCCCCCGGCCACCCAGTGAACCGGGCGGCCGGCGTCCTCGATCACCAGAATCGTGTTCGACAGGCCGTCGCGAATCGAGGCGGCCAGGGTCGGTTGGTTGGAACGAATGGCTCCATGCAATTGGCCCGGCGTGGTCACCAAGCCCTGTTGGCGAAGCGCCGACGTGACCGACGTCGGAGCGGCGTAGTCGCCCGCGGCGGCCTGCCTGCCGCTTCCGATGTCATCGAGCCGGCGCCGCCCGGGAGCCGACGGGCACACCATCACCGGCAGAACCGTCTTCACGGCAGCCTGGTTATCGGCGTGATCCCACGCGAACTCGAATCGGTAGGCGTCGTAGAGCGCCTGCTGTTCCAAGTACGGCAGGACGTGGACCACCCAGGTTGCCGTGCGTCCCGCACCCGCGGGCGTCACGGTGGTCACATTGGCTGCGGGAAACATTCCGTCCGCCTCCTCCATCGTTAGCAGCCCCAGCGCCACCTGCTTGAGGTTGTTGGCGCACTGCACGCGCCGCGCGGCTTCGCGGGCCGCCTGCACCGCCGGAAGCAACAGGGCAATCAGGATGCCGATGATCGTAATGACCACCAAGAGTTCCACCAGGGTAAAACCGAATCGTGGACTCTGGATTTTGGAACGTCGACTGCCCGAAAACATGATTCCCTCTCAAGTGAACATGCCCGTTGACCGACTCATTCGCTCCATCGTCCGTGATTCCTATTGGAAGCTGATGCCGACAAGGGGTATCCGTGCCCAAAATATGGGCGGCACCAGCGACGCACCTGCCCCCGCTATGGAGAGTTGGCGACCGGCACGAGTTCGCGGAAGTGGATGAATTGCTTCAATTGCGCCTCGTCGGCGGGCGGGTTCCCCCGGTTGCGGCCGGTGAATTGCCCGTAATACAGCGACAGCGGCTTCAACCGCGACTCCTCCCGCGCCGCCGCCTGCCGGCGGGAACGCCCGCAACCGAACGCCAGCAGACACATTCCGAGTCACCACTGCCCATGCAATCGCCCGCGGCGTGGACGGTCCTCCTATTGCGAATTCCCAAGGCGGCATGGATTTGCCACCCCGCATTCTAACACTTCCGGCGCCGGCGCACCAGCAGGCCGAATGCCGACGACAGCAGCAGCATCCACGTGCCCGGCTCGGGGATCGCGGCCGTAATCGAACGCAGGGCGATGCCGCCTCCGTGATTGTTCCAAATCCGGGCAAAGCAGTCTGCACCTGGAAACGGAAGAGCCCAGGCAGGAGCCAGACTGGCTTGCCGCCGCCGGCCGCAAGTGATACAATAGCCGGGGTTGTAAACAGACTGGGCCCGGCTTGGTGCGAGTGGCCGCCTCGGCCCGGCCCGAACGTCCCCCCTCGAAGCAAGGAGTACCGGTCCGATGAAGAAATGCTGGAAAACGCTGAAAAATACCTTTCCTCTGCTGTGTCTGGGGTTTGTGTGCATCCTGGCGCCGGGCGCCAATCGTTCGCGCGCAGCGGACGACGCCGATTGGCCGATGTGGCGGTACGACGCCGCCCGAAGTGCGGAAACGTCGCTGGAGCTTGCCGAAGACCTCCATCTGCAGTGGGTGCGCGAACTCCCCGAGCCCAAGCGGGCCTGGCCCCACCAATGGGACGACCGGGGGAAGCTGGAGTTCGACGTCTCCTATTCGCCCGTGGTCATGGGCGAGCGGATTTTCGTGCCATCGAACGTCACCGACAGCCTGACGGCGTACAGCATCGACGACGGCGCCGAGCTGTGGCGGTTCTACACTGACGGCCCTGTGCGGCTGGCCCCGGCGGCGTTCGACGGCCGGGTGTATTTCATCTCCGACGACGGCCACCTGTACTGCGTGGGGGCCGAAGACGGCGAGCTGGTCTGGAAGTTCCGCGCCGGACCCTCCGACCATCGGCTGCTGGGCAACGAGCGGATCATCAACTTCTGGGCGGCCCGCGGCGGACCGGTCATCAAGGACGGCACCGTCTACTTCGCCGCCGGCATCTGGCCGCTGCACGGGGTGTTCATCTACGCGCTCGACGCCGAAAGCGGCGAGGTGGTGTGGGTGAACGACACGACTAGTTCCGACTACGTGGCGCTGCCCCACGGCGGCGCCGACGGCTACGGCGGTCTTTCGCCGCAGGGCTACATCGCCGCCGGCGAAGATCAACTGGTCGTTTCCGCCGGGAGGGGCCCGAACCCGGTCCATCTCGACCGGCAGACGGGCAAGGTTACCCGTTCCGACTATCGCGGCGGCAAAGGCCGGGGCAACTACGCCGTGCATGCCGTGAACGGCGGCGGCATGGGAATGCGGCGCAACGACATGTTGCGCAGTCGCGTCGGCGACCTGTCCGACGAAATCGACGGCGACGTCTTCTACAAGCTGGCCGCCCGCGACCGCCTGTTCGTGACGACCGAGTGCGGGAAGCTGTATTGCTTCGGCCCGGACGAGGTGGAGGAACCGGCGCGGCACGAATACAGCCCGGTTGCCCTGGAGCCGCGCTCCGACGATTGGGAGCAAACCGCCGGCGACCTGCTCGAACAGCTCGGCGAGTCGGCGGGATACGCGCTGATGCTGGGCGCCGGTTCGGGCGACCTGCTGCGCGAACTGCTGACACAAAGCGACCTGCACGTCGTGGTGGCCGAAGGCAACGCCTCGCGCGTTCGGGCGCTGCGCGACGAGTTGGTGGACGCTGGCATGTACGGGCGTCGGGCGGCGGTCATCGAGGCCGACCCGGCCGCGTTTTCCGTGCAGCCCTACCTATTCAGCCTGGTGGTGAGCGAGGACGCCCGCGCGGCGGGAATCGGCGGCGACGCGGCCGCGCTGGCCGCGATGCTCGACCGGCTGCGCCCCTACGGCGGCGTGGCCTGGCTGGGCGGCGCGACGGTCTCCGAGTCGGATCTGGCCGACGCGATGGCCGAGGCCGAAGTGGATCAGGTTTCCGTGGAAAGCCGGCGCAATCATCTGTTCGCGAAGCGGGGCGGCCCCTTGACCGGTGCCGGCCAGTGGACCCACCAGCACCACGACGCGGCCAACACGCTGCTCTCGCGCGACCGGCGCGTGCGGCTGCCGCTGGGCGTGCTGTGGTTCGGCGGGCCCAACAACCACAATATCCTCCCGCGCCATTCGGGCGGACCGCGGCCCCAGGTCATCGCCGGGCGCCAGGTGTTCCTGGGCGTCGAAACCGCCGGCGCCCGTTGCGTGTACACCGGCCGCCAGCTTTGGGAGCGCGACTTTCCCGGCATCGGGCACCCGTTCACCAACCTCGATCTCGAACGGCGTTGGGCGAGGGGAAGCGAAGTGTACATGAGCAACATTCCCGGCGCCACGTACATCGGCAGCCCGTTCGTCACACTCGCTGACAGCATCTATTTGCGTTACGAGGGTCGCATCCAGCGGCTCGACCCGGCCACCGGCGAAACGATCGGCGAGTTCTCGCTGCCCGGCCGTTCCGTGGCCGAACTGTACGGCGACGACGCGCCCGATTGGGGCCACGTGAGCGTGCAGGGCGATTTCCTGGTCACCACGAACGAGCCGCACATCTTCGAGGACCAGGACCTGGGCTGGACCGACAGCTACAGCGGGACGTCGAGCCGGCGGCTGGTGGTGATGGACCGCCGCGACGGCGAGGTCCGCTGGGAACGGGAGGCGAACATCGGCTTCCGGCACAACGCCATTATCAGCAACGGCGATACGGTCTTCGTCATCGACGGCCTTTCGGAAAACGCGGTGAAGCAACTCGCGCGCCGCGGCAGTCAATCGGACGAGCCTTCGGTGGTGTTGGCGCTCGATCTGCGGACGGGTAAAGAGCGTTGGCGGACCGACAGCAACGTGTTCGGCACGTTCCTGCTGTACAGCGAAGAGCACGACATCCTCATCGAAGGCGGCAGTCAGGACCTGCGCCGACGGCTGGGCGACGAGCCCCGCAACATCACCGCCCGGCGTGCCGACGACGGCGAAATCCTTTGGGAAGGCGGGCGCTTCGTCCTGCCCGCCGCGCTCCGCGGCGAAATGCTCATCCCCGGCCGGCCCGGCAACGCCATCTCGCTGCTGACCGGCGAGCGGTGGACGCGCGAGCAGCCGCAAACCGGCAGGGAGGACGACTGGAGCTACAGCCGCCGCTACGGCTGCAATACGCTCAACGCCAGCGATAACCTGCTGCTGTATCGCACCGGGTATGCGGGCTTCTTCGACCTCGAGCACGACAGCGGCACCGGCAACCTGGGCGGGTTCCGCGCCGGCTGCACGCCCAACATGCTCGCCGCCGACGGCGTGCTCAATGCGCTCGACTACACCCGAAGCTGCACGTGCAGTTACGCGCAGCAGACGTCGCTGGCGCTGGTGCACATGCCGGGCGATCCGAACATCGAGTTCTGGACCCGCTACCACGCCTCCCGGCCCGACCCGGAAGGGCACGGCGTGAACTTCGGGGCCCCGGGACGACGGGTCGACGACGCCGGCCGGATATGGCACGACGCCTCGGGCACGCACCGCCGCCACGCATCGGCCATCGCCGATGCCGGCGCCTCGTTGGCCTGGGTGGCCGCTTCCGCCCGCGAGGCCCACGAAGAGGAGCGCATCCGCATCGACGAGGTGGTCGAGGGTAATTATACCGTTCGCCTCCACTTCGCCGAACTCGCCGACGGCGTGGAACCCGGCCAGCGCGTGTTCGATGTGCTGATCGACGGCGAGGAGGTCCTCAGCGAGTTCGACATCGTCGCCGAGACGGGAGGCTGCTTCCGCGGCGCCGTCAAGGAATTCACCGTCCGAGCCGACGGGCGGATCACCATCGAGTTGCGCAAGTCGGACGGCTCGGAACTCGGCCCCATGATCAACGGCCTGGAGGTCATCGCCGAAGAACTTCCCACCATCGCCGCCGCGCAATAGCACGCAAGCCCCATCGGCCGCAACGCGCCCATCGGCCAACGCGCTAGCGTCCGGTGCCGTCGCACCACGTGCGGGCGCACCGTTCCTCTTCACCCTCCCGCGCAGCGGGAGGGTCGGACGCGGTAGCGGCCGGGCGCGGTAGCGGCCGGGGATGGCTTCACCCTCCCGCGTAGCGGGAGGGTCGGACGCGGTAGCGGCCGGGGAGGGCTTGCGGTGAAGTGTGGAGTACACAGCACAGAGCACTCAGCATGAAAGGCCCACAAGGGCATCCAGTGCGGCGAAACGGCCTGAACAGGAGTCAACAGAGATCAGCCGATGCAGGAAGTGGCGCCATAGTAGCTGTGCATAAGAACAAGCAAGTAAGGAGAACGTCATGCCTCAGTTCACCCGCCGCAACTTTGTCTTGACCTCGCTGGCCGTCCTGGCCACCCCCGGCTGGGCGCGGGGCGCCGGCAACGGGCCCCTCCGGTTCGGCATGCTGACCGACGCGCACTACGCCGACTACGCATCGCGCGGCAATCGGCACTATCGGGAGTCGCTCGGCAAGATGCGCGAATGTGTCGAACGGATGAACGAAGAGGAGGTGGCGTTTCTGGTCGAACTGGGCGACTTCAACGACGGCGCCCGCAAACCGGCCGAAGACGACGCCTTGCGCTACCTGGCCGAAATCGAGGCCGAGTTCGCCCGCTTCACCGGCCCGCGCTACCACGCGCTGGGCAATCACAACATGGACGCGCTGTCGAAGCCGCAGGTGCTCGGGCAGATCGAAAACACGGAAGTCGATCCGGACCGTTCGTTTTTCTCATTCGACCGGGGCGGGCTGCATTTCGTCGTGCTCGACCCCAATTTCCGCGCCGACGGCGCGCCCTACGACCGGGGCGATTTCCACTGGACCGACGCCAACATCCCCGCCGACCAAATCGACTGGCTCCGGCAGGACCTCGAGGCGGCCGGCAAGCCCACCATCGTCTTTCTGCACCAGTTGCTCGACGGTGAAGGCGCCGTCTACGTCAACAACGCCGCCGCGGTCCGAAAGGTGCTCGAAGCGTCGGGCAACACGCTGGCGGTGTTCCAAGGGCACCATCACTCGGGTTCGTACAGCCGCATCGAGGGCATTCACTACTACACGCTCCGGGCGATGGTCGAAGGCTCCGGGCCGGAAAACAATGCCTACGCGATCGTCGACATTCGGCCCGGGCGCATCGTCGTTGAAGGCTACCGGCGGGCCGTCGGGCGTACCATGGAACGCTGAACGCGCGAAGGAAGAACTGACCGGCTGGCCGCTGGTTTGGGGGGCGGCCTACTGCAACGGATACTTCGGCTACATCGCCAGCCGCCGGGTTCTCGAAGAGGGCGGGTACGAAGCCGGCCCGTGGGAACCCACGCTGGAGGACCGGATCGTCGAAAAGGTCGACCAGTTGGACCGCCAGTTGCGCGGCGCAGAACCATAATAAGGCTCCCCGACGAGGACTCGAACCTCGGACCCAGCGGTTAACAGCCGCTTGCTCTACCAACTGAGCTATCGGGGAAGATGGGTAATCCCTCGAACCGGTACCTCCCGTTCAACGGTCGCACCGGCCAATCATTGAAGTTTAGCCGCGCCGAAAGTGGGAATCAAGAGGGGGGCTGGCAATTCTGGCGTTTTTCGAGTGCGGGACAGGGTTCGCGGACGAATTGGGGCTTGTGCACCAACAGGCGGGCATGCGCGCCCCCGCTTGCGCGGCGGGCGCCGCTTCGGTATAATGGGTTGGTGAAATCAACGAGCGTCTGTCAAACCCCCCAAGGGCACCCATCCGGGGGTTGTTCATGTTCTGTTTCGTTTATCCAGCGAACAGTCACGTTTTCGCGGCAAATCGGCCGGCATCCGGCCAAACAGGACGCTGCGCCGCGAGGATTCGAGCAGCCTTTCCGGGCGGCGCCCTTCCGATATCAGGAGGATTCCAATGGCTATCAGTCCGCAACGACGCATTATGATGATCTCGACCCACGGCTACGTGGCGGCGAACCCCGAGTTCGGGCTGCCCGATACGGGGGGACAGGTCGTGTACGTTCTCGAATTGTCGCAGTGCCTGGCCCGAATGGGCTACCGGGTCGACATCCTCACCCGCAAGTTCGAGAACCAGCCAGCCACCGAAAAGGTTACGGATCGGGTTCGGATTCTACGTTTCCCGTGCGGCGGAAAGGACTTCATTCCCAAAGAGGTGCTTTGCGACTGCATTCCCGAGTGGGTTACCAACGTCAAGCGGTTCATCCATTCGAAACGGGCGAAATACGGGTTCATCAACAGCCACTACTGGGACGCCGGGCTGGCAGGCCAGGCGCTGAGCAACGATTTGCACATCCCGCACGTCCACACGCCGCATTCGATCGGCGCCTGGAAACGCGACAACATGGACGGCGAGCCGGAGGCGAACGAGCGGAAGTACAATTTCCGCCGCCGCATTCGCGAGGAGAAGGTCATCTACGATGAGTGTGACGTGCTCGTGGCCACCACGCCCCAGCAACGCGACATCCTCTTCGGCAGCGAATACGACGTGCCGCCGGAGAAACTGGTGGTCATCCCGCCCGGCTACGACGACACCCGGTTCTTCCCCATCTCGGCGGCCAGCCGCTTGGCGCTGAAGCGGGAGTTGGGCATCGAGGGGCGGCTGGTGCTGGCGCTGGGCCGCGTGGCCCAGAACAAGGGCTACGACCTGTTGCTTCGGGCGATGCCGGTGGTGGTGCAACGGCACGACGACGTGCATTTGCTGCTGGCGGTCGGCTCGACCGAGCCTTCCGACGACGAGGTTCGGCAGGTGGACGGCTACAAGGCACTGGCGGCCGAATTGGGCATTGCCGACCGGGTGCGGTTCCACGATTTCATTCCCGACGAGCAGCTTGCCGACTTCTACCGCGCGGCCGACGTATTCGCCCTGAGCAGCCGGTACGAGCCCTTCGGCATGACCGCCGTGGAGGCCATGGCCTGCGGCACGCCGGCGGTGGTGACCACCGAAGGGGGGCTTTGGGAGCAGGTTACCTGGGGGCTCGAAGCGCTGTACGCGAATCCTTTCGACACGGAGGTGTTCGGCCACGCCATCAACGCGGTGCTCTCCTACCCACGCCTGTATCAGCAGCTTGCGAAGTTCGGCTCGCAGAAGGCCCGCGGCAAGTTCACCTGGACCGGCATCGCCCAGCAGTTGCTGCGCCTGTTACAGCACGCCGACGTGGGGGTATTCCGGCAGGAGCGCCGCCGTACCAACAACGGAACCAGCGCGGCCCCCGGCCCCGACGAAATTACCGAGGAAGAGGAGCCCTGGGAGGTGGCGGCGTACTGACCGCGCCGGCACGGGCAGGCCGTCTCGGCCCTATTCCCGTTCCAGCACCGCCTCCAGCGGCGGATAGGTCACTTCGGCCGCCTTGGCCTTCCAAGCCGGGTCGCCGTAGACGCCCGCCTCGGCCGGATCGAACGGCTTGAAACCCAGTTCCACCGCCGGCGAGTCGGCCGCGAGGCGGAAGTCGCGGTTGGCCGGATCGGCGAACTTCGGGTCGGCCACGATCGAACCTGCCTCGTGCCCCTCGGCCTGCCACTCCTCGAGCGAATTGCCCAGGAACCGCACCGGCTCGCCGCCGGCGTGCCAGAAGATGTTCTTGCGGCCGGCGTACCGGATCTGGTTCCATCGGCCCGCCAAAAGCTGCCCCGAATCGTAGTAGATGATGTTGTTCTCCAGGGTGAACGACCGGTGGTCCTCCACCCGGGTGGCCTGCAACTGGTGCTGCTTGCTCAGTGCCAGGATGTTGTTGCGTACGATGTTCCCGCGGCCGTAGTGCTGGTGGAAGCCGCCGGTTTTCACGTCGTACACGAGGTTGTTTTCGAAGAGGATCCCCGTGCTGCCTTCATCGGTATACAGGCCCCATCCGCCGTAGGTGTACGAGTAGACGTTGTGGAAGACGTTGTTGTGGACGACCGTGCCCTCGGAGGGGCCGAGGGTGTAGATGCCGCCCATGTCGCACAGCACGCCCCAGCCGATGTGGTGCACGTGGTTGAAGGCGATGGTGTTTCGCTTGGCGAGACTTTCGGCGTAGCCCCAGCGCCAGCCGGCCGAGATGCCGGTGTAGTACAGGTCGGCGATTTCGTTGTGGGTGACGCGGTTGTCGCCGCTCTGGCCGATCCACACGCCCACGGCGCAGGCGAAGATGCGGCCGCCGTGGCGGATGATGTTGTTGTCGACGGTGACGTGGCTGGTGCGCTCGGCCTCGTTGGCGGCGATGCCCATCTCGCCGATCCGCACGCCGCCGGCGCCGAAATCGTGCAGGTAGGACCGCTGGAGCAGGCAGTCGCGGCAGCCGCGACGGAACCAGACGGCGTAGCGGCCAACGTGCCCCACCTCGCAATCGACGATCTCGACGTGCCGGGCGCCGTCGATCTGCACCACGGCGTCGATTTGCGCGGCGGCCTGGGTTGCCTCGAAGCCCCCGGGCGGCATGACCCACCGGGCGTGGCGAAACGCCAGCCCCTCGAACCGCACGTGCTCGACCGGCCGGCCGGCGGCCGCATCGCCCTCGATCATCAGGAACTGGTCGATCACCGGCGCGACGACGGTTGCCTTGGCCATATCCTGTCCGGGCAGCGGGCGGTAGTACAGCCAGCCGTCGCGGGCGAGGAACCACTCGCCGTCGGCGTCGAGCGCGGCCTTGAAGTTCTCCAGGTGGAAGCGAGTGTTCTTCAGCCACCGGTTCCACGACTTCATCCCCTGGCCGGAGGTGATCAGCTTCGACGGCTCGGCGTCGATCCCGTCGAGGAATCGCCGCGTAACGTCCCACTTGTGATAGACGACCAGGTTGACGTCGGCCCATTCCTCCTCGCGGAGGCCCCGAAAGGCCTTCTCGAAGTCCTCCGGGCGAATGGTCACGGTTTGGCGAGCCTTCCGCG
>SKJM01000298.1 GCA_007122045.1 Planctomycetales bacterium
ATGGCGACTTGCAGCACGCGAACGTCATGGTCAACGAGCAGGGACACCTGAAGCTGGTCGACTACGACTGCCTGTGTGTCCCTGCATTGGTGGGCCGAAGGAACCTGGAGGTTGGGGTCGAGCCGTACCAACACCCCACCCGCGGCGAGAACACCCTGCTTTCGCTCGACCTCGACCACTTCTCGGAGTTGGTCATTTATACGGCGTTGCGGGCGCTGGCGGTGGCGCCCGGCCTATGGCAGAAGCACGTCGAAGCGACCGGCTACGACAAGCTGTTGTTCCGCGGCGAGGACGTCCGCGCTCCGGCGTCTTCCGCGTTGTATCACGACTTGCAGAACCTTCACGACGCCGAGGTGCGGCAATTGGTCGACCGTATGTGCGACCTGGTACACATGGGGATGGACCAGATTCCGCCGCTGAGCCACCTGGCCGGCTCCTACGCCAAGGTGGAGCAACTACTCAATGAGGGGCACTGGGACGCCGCGGTTAAGATACTGAACCGGCGCGGTCATTTCCGCGACGCGCCGGAGCATCTGAAGCCCCTCATTCACCGCGCCTACAAGCACGTCTGCCGGCAGCAGGCCTGGAAGGCGTTCCAGCGCATCCCGTACGAAACGAGCGAGCAGTGTGACCGCCGCCTCGTCGACGCCTGGAACGAGCAGCTCTTCGCCGGGTTCGAGCCGGCCGAGCACGAGCGGGTGCGGGTGGCCGAGGCCCGCCGTCGCGTGACGGCCGTCGACCGCATTTGCCATTTGGCGCAGCAACTGGGGGGGCAAGTAAGCATGGCGGGCGAGCAGGCCCTGGCCGAGGCCGCGGCCCGGCTGCCCCAGGGCTACCGCTACAGCTTGGGGCCGCGCGTCGAGCAGGCGCGCCGGCGGGTCCTGGCCATCGGGCGGCTCGGGCAGGCGATCGCCCATGCCAAGTCGGAAGCGGCCATCGTGGCCGCGGGGCGCTCGTTGAGCGAACTCGGCGGCGAGCCGATGATCTCCGGCGAGCAGCGCGAGCGCATCGGCCTGGCCCGGCGGCGGGCGCCGGTGCTGCGCGAACTGGCGCAGGCGCCTGCCGATGGGCCGCTCGACCAGTTCGACGCGAGGCTCCTGCAACTATGGCACAAAGGGGCCCTGGACCACTGTGCCGAAGCCGAACGCTGGCGGCCCAAGGTGCAAGCGGCCCGGCGACGAGCCGAGTTGCTCCGCGAGATTCCCCAGGCGGCCGAGCGGGGCGACGCCGAGACGGTTCGAGCCGCTGCCGCCGACGCGGCGTTCGCCGAAGGCAAGCTACCGAAAGCCTGGCGGGAAGTGCTTGATGCCGCCCGCCAACGGGTTGAGCGGTTGGACGGGCTGGAGGCGGCCCTGCGCAATGGGCATCCCAAGGAGTTTTTCGAGAACTTCGACGCCCTCTTGATTCGGCGATTGCCCGATCGCTTCGGGCCGTACCGCGATCGCATTCGCGAGTGGACGGTCCAGGAGGTGCTGGTGCCCAAGCGGATGGGGTTAAGGCGCATGTCTGGCTGGGGGGGGCTCGCGGCCGAGGACGAGTCGGCTCAAGCGTTCCTGTTGCGATGGCATTGGCCCGATGAGCGCTTCCTCGACCGCTGCCTGTTGACCCTCAGTCCCGGCGAGCCCGGCGCGGGCGACGACCCCGACACAATGGCCACGTTTGAAATGGTCATTGTCGAGCGGGAACGGTACGCGGCCGGCGAGAACCGGTTGCGCCTGCCGGTCCAGCCCGAGTGGGTGGGGGCCTACGTGGCATTGTGGGCCCTGGTCGACGTGGGATTCGAAGTGTTACAGGGGCCGCCGGTCGTCCTGGGCCGCCTCAAGATGCCCTCGAAATGGGGCATTGCCGGTTGGTCGGTTTTTGCCGGACGCACGACCGAAGTGGCACAGGAACAGGGGCAGAAGCAGGAGCAGTAACCCGGCACGCTGAAGCGCGAACTCCCGCGGGTGTCGCGCCGGCTAGGGCCGGGACTCCAACACTTGGTTGGCACGCTGAAGCGTGAACTCCAACAGCAGTTTCACAACCTATCGCGGGCGACCCTTCGCGTCGCTTGCCCATCAACGGAGAAGCATCGGCTATGCAAGAGCGACTGACCGACTACCGGGGATTGACTTTTGACGATGTCCTGCTCGAACCGCGGCACAGCAACGCGGTCCCCTCGGAGGTCGACATCTCGACGAAGTTGACCGAGCGGATCCTGCTGAACATTCCGGTGGTCAGCTCGCCGATGGATACCGTCACTGAAAGCGCAATGGCCATTGCCCTCGCCCAAGAAGGGGGGCTTGGCGTGGTCCATAAAAATATGTCGATCGAGCAGCAGGCCGAGGAAGTGGAGAAGGTCAAGCGCAGCGCGAACGGCATTATCGTCAACCCGGCGACGCTCCCTCCCCATGCCAGCGTGGGCGACGCCCGGGAGCTGATGGACCAGTACAACGTTTCCGGCGTGCCCATCACCCGCCAGGATGGCCGCCTGGAGGGCATTCTCACCCGCCGGGACCTCCGGTTCCTGGAGAATCAGACCCTGCCGGTGCATCAAGTGATGACCAAGGATAACCTTGTAACGGCTACGGGGAACGTAACGCTTGAGGAAGCTGAGAAGATTCTGATGGCGAAAAAGGTGGAGAAACTTCTGCTGGTTGACGAAGATTTCAGACTGACGGGACTCATTACGATCAAGGACATCGACATGATGCGGCGGTTCCCGCAAGCCTGCAAAGATACGCAAGGTAGGCTGCGGGTGGGAGCCGCCGTCGGGGTCCACGATTACGAGCGGGTCGAGACACTCATCCGGAAAGACGTCGACGTGCTGATCGTCGACAGCGCCCACGGCGATTCTGCCAACGTGATTGATACTGTGCGCCGAATCAAGCGAGAATGGCCGATCGACGTGGTGGCCGGCAACGTGGCCACCGCCTCTGGATGCCGCAACCTGATTGAGGCGGGCGCCGACGCGGTGAAGGTGGGCATCGGTCCTGGCTCGATTTGCACCACGCGGGTGATTTCCGGCGTGGGAGTTCCGCAAATTACCGCCATCCACCAAACTGCCGGTGTTGCCAGGGACGCCCATGTCCCCGTCATCGCCGACGGTGGCATCCGGTACTCCGGCGACCTGACCAAGGCCATCGCCGCCGGGGCCCACGTGGTGATGATCGGCGGCCTTTTCGCCGGGCTCGACGAGAGCCCCGGGCAACGAATCCTGTACCAGGGACGCACGTTCAAGGTGTACCGCGGCATGGGTTCCATGGGCGCCATGGTGCACGGATCCAGTGAACGCTACCGCCAAAGCGACAAAGGCCAACCCGACAAACTCGTCCCCGAGGGCGTTGAAGGGCGGGTGCCCTTCAAGGGCCCGCTGGGACATTTCGTATACCAGTTGATTGGAGGGCTGCGGGCCGGGATGGGTTACTGCGGCGCTCGTACCATCGACGAGCTGCGCACCGAGGCGCGGTTCATTCAAGTCTCACCAGCCAGTGTGCGGGAGAGTCACCCCCATGACATCACGATTACGCAGGAAGCGCCCAATTACAGCACCGAATACTCAGGCGGCGAAACCGTCTAGCGGACCCGCCCGCGCTGGTCATCCCCGGCGGATCGGGGTCGGCCGGCTTCGGATGCCGACTCGTTCGGCACTGGTCATGGCAACCGTCGTTTGGGGCCTCGCGGGGCAGGTTGCCGCCACTGAGGCGTTTCGGACGGTCGGCCGCGGCACGGTTGCCCAAGGGGTGGAGGAAAGCAGTAGCCGGCTGCGGTGGCTGCCGCATCGGCCCAGCGTGCCTGCCGCTGAGCTAGGGCGGCCGGCGTCGCTGCAGTTGCAAGCGGCGAAACCGCCGGCGCGGCTGGTGCAGCACAACGCCGACACTCCCTTCAAAGACCCGTTTGGCGACGCCAAGCCGGCCCTCCCGCTGGAAGACCCGGGCCTCGTTCCCCTCATCCCGCCCGGGACGGAAGATTTCGGGGGTGCCGATCCGGTTCCCCGCTCCACCAGCCCGAACGCCGAGGCCGGCCGCGCTGCCGGCCAGTTGCGGAGCGACGGTCCGCAGCGCCTGGCCGACGAGCTGGGAACCGCCGCGCTCGACCTCGACTACGAGTGCCCGTCGATCGACGACCTGAAGCCGATCGGCGAGATCACCTACCGGACGGAACCGGAACCCGGCGAATTCCCCCGCGATTGCCCCCTCGACGTCGAGGCATTCCAACCGCGTCATTGGGCGCCGAGCACGTTCACCTGGAAGGCGTCGGCCTTGTGCCACAAGCCGCTCTACTTCGAGGACGTGCGCCTGGAGCGCTACGGGCACTCTTGGGGACCGTTGCTGCAACCGGTCTTTTCCGGCGCGCACTTCTTCGGGAGCGTATTGGCCCTGCCGTACACGGCGGGCATGTACCCGCCGCACGAGTGCATGTACACGCTCGGGTACTACCGGCCCGGAAGCTGTGCCCCCTACATGCTCGATCCGATCCCGCTGAGCGTTCGCGGCGCCGCGGTGGCTGGCGGCATTTGGACCGGGGGCGCGTTGGTCATCCCGTAAGGCGCGGGGTGGGATAGGCTTCCAGGTAAGTCGGCGGGAAAGACAGGCTGGAAACCTATCCCACGTTTCCCGCTCCCGGTAGGGGATTGTCATGCACCGGCTTACTCGATTCCGCAGGGCCCCCCGGGGCAGGTATCGCGCATTCCGCATGAGCTGTAGGGGCAGGCGGGCGTTTCACCCCCCTGAGAATGGGCGGCCGGCACGCTGAACTTCTTCTCCAGCCGTCGCTTACCGCAGGAAGGGCACTGGGCCTTCTCCGCGCCCCGGATGAGCTGTTCGAACGCGCTGCCGCACGTCTTGCAAACGTATTCGTAAATGGGCATATCCCCGTTCCCTCGTCAGACTGAGTAAGGCAATCGGCAGGTTGGCGTTCATCGCAGGATGGACATTCCTGTCCGTCTTGAGTCCGGCGAACAGGCTAGCTGGGGGCCGACGGACAGGAATGTCCGTCCTACCGGGTGGCAAGCTTGCGCTGTTCGGCTGCCGGGCATCCCGCGCCTGCCCACCGCCCTGCCGCATCTTCTGTATCGAATATCATTGTACAAGACATCCGGCGGCTCCGCGTAGGGGCCGCCCCGGTTCTTCTGCGGCGTGCGCCGGAGTACAATAAAGTGCATCGCAACGGCGGTGCCCCCCGCCCTGCACGAATCGCCACCGCGCGGGGCAAAGCCCGCCGTACCCACCGGGAGTGCAAAACCATGGCCGAGCCGCTGACCCTCACCCGCGATCAGGTGCGCCGCGTCGACCGGCTGGCCGTCGAGGAGTACGGCATCTCGGGGCTCGTGCTCATGGAGAACGCCGGTCGCGGAGTGACCGATGTGCTTACCCAGCGCGAGCCGGTCGGGCCGGTGGTCGTCTGTTGTGGCACGGGGAACAATGCGGGCGACGGGTTCGTCATCGCGCGGCACCTCGCTTTGCGCGGCATTGCGTGCCGGGTGGCGCTGTGGGCCAACCCCTCCGAACTGCGCGGCGACGCGGCAGTGAACTTCCGCATCCTGCAGCGGACGGACGTGCCGGTCGAAGTGTTTGCCGAGGGGCACGACGCCGCCCGCCTGGAGTCGCTGCTGGACGGGGCGGCCTGGATCGTCGACGCCTTGCTGGGCACCGGGGCGAAGGGCGACCCGCGGCCGCCGCTCGGCGCGGTGATCGACCAACTGAACGCCACAGAGTTGCCCATCCTGGCGGTCGATCTTCCCAGTGGTTTGGATTGCGACACGGGCAAACCCGGCTCGCCCACCATCCGCGCCGCCGAGACCTGCACCTTCGTGGCGTTGAAGGCGGGGTTTACCTCGCCGCAAGCCAAGCCGTACACCGGCACCGTCCATGTGCTCGACATCGGCGCGCCGCGCAACCTGATTGCGCGGGTTGTGGGTTGAGCCGGCGCCAAAACCGCCCACGGAAGCGCAGAGGACACGGAGAGTGGGTCATGGCCGGCGGCGATGGGCCGGCGTTCTGGTCTCCTGTTGTTCGCCCGGGCAAGGGGGCTCCCGGGCTGCAACTCCGTTCGCTCACTTCTCTCCGTGTCCTCTGCGGTCCCGTGGGCGCAGGGCGCCATGCGATCCGCCACACCGGCAGGCTTCGCCTGCCGCTCATCAGATATTGTCGTTTTAACCGAGGTGTATCACTGGTGCAAGTACCGTCTAGCCGGCTTCCAGTTTTCGCTCGATCTGGCGGATGGTTTCATCGACGGTCCAGCTCTGATGGGCCACGTCGAGCGGCGTGCCCTCGGCCATCCAGCCGTCGACGCGGTGCTGCGCGGAAACGACGGTGCTATGCCGCCGCCGGCCGAAGTAGCTGCCGATCTCGCTCAGGGCGGCCCGGGTGTGCTTCCGCGCCAGCCACATGGCCAGCATGCGGGGATAGCTGACGCTGCGCGTCCGCCCGGTCGATTGCAAGCTGCCCGAGTCGATCTGGAATACCTCGCAGACGGCGCGTTCAATGTCGGGCAGGCGGACCACCGGCCCGGCCTGGCGGATCAGCTCGCCCAGCGTGTCCTTTGCCATGGCCAGGGTGACCGGCTGGCGGAGCCCTTCGCTGGTGGCCTGCAAGCGGCACAAGGCGCCGGAGATTTCGCGGGCGTGGCTGGTGACGCGCGACGCGATGTACTGCTGCACGTCGTCAGGCACGCGAACGCCCAGCCGCTTGGCCATTTGGCGGACGATTCCCAGGCGGGTGGCGTGATCGGGCGGGTCGAGCCGGCACACGGCGCCGCTTTGCAGCCGCGTGACCAACTCCGGCCCCAGCGAGGTGAGCCGACCCGGGGGTTCGTCGGCGGCGAACACCAACTGCCGGCCCTCGCGCAGCAGGGTGTCGACCGTATGGAGCAGTTCGATGCGGGTGGCCCGCTTGCCTACCAGGAAGTGCAGGTCGTCGAGGATCAACAGGCCCACGCCGCGGTATTTTCGGCGGAAGCTGGGCAGGCCGCTTCCCCGGAGCGACTCGATAAAGTAACTGGTGAACTGCTCGGCCGACTGGTAGATGACGGTCAGTTGCGCGTGGTGTTTGCGCGCTTCGGCGCAGATGCTTTCGAGCAGGTGCGTCTTGCCCACACTGGTGGGCCCGTGCAGGAACAAGGGCGTTTCGCCGGGTTGGCGCGCGGCGCGCTGGGCGGCGCGAAGGGCAATCTGGTTCGTCTCGCCGCACACGAAATCGTCGAACGAGGCCAGGCGGCGGCAGGCCTTGCCGTTCGGCGAGGCCTTGCCGCGCGGCGCGGCATGCCCGTGCCCATTGCCGACGACGACGTGCAGGGCGGGCCCCGCGCGCGACGACTGCAACGGCCGGTTCGACTCGCTGGACGGCATGGGTTCTTTCGGCGCGGGGGGCTCGGCCGGATCGACGCGGAACTCGACGCGCGGATGCCAACCGGCCACCTCGAAGCACGCCTGTTCAATTTGTTTTCGGAAGTTCGCGCGAATCCACTGTTGGAAGAACTCGGTCGGGGCGCCGACGGTGAGCGTCTGCCCCGCGACGTGGAACTGCGTGGTTCCGCCGAACCATAGTTCGTATCGGTCTTGTCCGACCCTGCCGGCCAGCGCGACGCGCAAGGCCGACACGATCTCCTTATCGTCCATGGTCACTGCAAGGCATCCTACGCGCGCAATCGTTCCGCGCAAACTATTTTCGTCAAAGTTGCCGCGAGGGCAAGGGACGCAAGAAAGCAGACGTTTGGGAAACGACTCCCGATGGGGCGGCTTGCACCGCCACCACACCCACGTCGTTTCCCTGGAGCGTCCCGCCCAAGTAAGCCTGATTCTAGCATTGCTAGCATTGCTGTCAAACCGTCCTCGGCCATTTTGTCGCGGTGTGGCCTGCGGCGGTCTTCGAAGGCGAAAAACGCCGGGAAAAGCGGCCTCTTTCGCCATCCGCGGCCCGCCCCCCGATTCCTGCGCGCCGCCGCGCCGGGGTGGAAAACCTGTCGCCCACGCAGCGGCGGCCGGGCGCCCTTGGCCGAGAAATACCGGGAAAAACTGCGTTGTTCACGATCCGAAGGTGCGCAGGTACGCGCTGCGCCGGTCCCACGCGGCAAGACCGGCGGCCGCGTAAGCGGCCAGGGCGGGGCCGTTCGCCGCATCGACGGCCAACACGAGCCGATCCCGGCCCAACCGGCGCGCCCGCCACTGGGCCCATCGGGCTATCTCGACACCCCATCCGCGGCCCCGCCACCCCGGCAGGACCCCCATGTACACCAACTCCAGGTTGCCCTGCCGGGGGTGATCGGCCAGGATCAAACAGCCCACGTCCTCACCGCCGCACTGCACGAGGTACCACTCGTCGGCCCCCGAACAGCCTGCGGCCCGGTAGCCGGCCATCACGTCGTCGATGTGCCGCACGCCGTCCAGACCGGCACAATCGCGGGTGGCCGTATAGGTTCCCTCAACCACGGCCACCAGACGCTCGTAACCGACTCGGCCGGCGGGTCGGAGCTGCAACATACCGGCGGGCGGTTGCTCCGGGTACTGATCGCTGGGGGCGACCAGATAGAGCAGTTCGGCAAGATGCGTAAAGCCGGCTGCTTCCAGCACGTTCCGGTCCGCCGCCCGGACCGTCGCCAGGAGCGACTGCGCCAGCACGGCCCCTTGGCTCTCCAGCCAGCCGCATGCCGCGGCCATCAACGCATGCGCCGTTGCGGGCGACGCGCCGGGCGCCAGGCGCGGCAGCCAAACGGCGCCGGCTCGGCCCGGCTGTATCTGAGCCAGCGCCGCGCCCAACATCTGTTTGCCCGCCCGGGCCCAGAACAGCCGCTGCAAGGGCGCGTCGTTCCCCTCCGCCCGGGCCAGCGCCAGGGCAACCTGCTCGTCGCGTTCCTCGTCGGGCAGGTCGGCAAATACGAGTTCCAGCGCCTCGCGCCGCAGGTCCGCAGGAACAGGGGCGATGCGAACGTCGTTCGATTCAGGAGTCATCGCGGCACCGATGCTACGTTTCTCTCTCGCGCCACGACCTCGCCAACTCGTCGAGTACCGCCGGGTCGGCCGGACCGTCGTGCACGATCACCCGGTATCGCAGCCGTATCGTCTCGCCCGCCTTCCGCTCGATCGGCGCGGGCGCCACAATGCAGGGGTTCACCAGGGCAATCGCCTCGACGTTGTGCCAGGTGGTCGGCGGGTTATCGGGATGGTCGACCACCGCCGTGCCGACCGTCTCGCCGCTTTCCAACTCCACCACGTAGTTGTACCACGGCTGGGCGGGCCAGTTGCTTTCCGGCTTCAGGTGGTGCGGGCTGGGCACGTCCACCTTGCCGGCGGGGCTGAAGTACGCCGCCTGCCCGTCCTTCCGCGCCCGCACGACGAATCCGGTGTAGGCAAACCGGTGCAGTTGCAGATCGACCTTCGGGGTAAGGCGATAATCGAAGTCGAGCACATACACGCCGCGCTGCTCGCCGGCAATGATTTGCGTTCGCTCGTCGAGCACCACATGGCCCGCGATGGTCCAGTCGTTTTCCACTTCGATGACCGCCCGGTCGGCGTCGGCCTCGACCAGCCTGACGGCCCGGTTGCGGATCTTTCGCATTTCGTCCAGCGGCTCGGGCCCCCGGCCCCAGAAGTCGGCCGGCTGGTCGCCGAAGGTGGTAGCCCGCCACGCGAAGAACACGCCGCGGTGATGGGGATGGTCGTCGGGCGCGAAGTCGACCGCGCGCACCCCCGCCGGCGTGTACACCGGGTACAGGCAGCACGCGCTATGGGCCGTCAGTTCGGTGTTCGGCGGCTTCTCGGTCATGTAGGCGAACACCGCCTTGCCCGCGGGGGTCTTCAATTCCACACCATGTTCGCCGGGGGTGAGTGTATAGCGGGCGTCCTCCGCGAATGCGGCAGTGCCCACCGCCAGTACGGCGAGCAGCAAGAGTGAAGACAATCGGGCGTTGAGTGGTGGGTGCATCGAGGTTCTCCTGGGTATAGGGAATGCTGAGAAACGTTCAAGGCTCCGTCGATTGTACCTTATGTGCGCGCGTGCGAGAAATGAGCCCCACTGCACGAGGGGTATTGGCCAGGCCGACGGGGCGGCTCGGCCGCCGAGGGATACTGATGAGCAACGAATGATCCTCCTCCTCACGACCGGGCGCCTCCGGTATAATATTGGCGGCGGCGCTTTATCCTTTATTCAAGCTCGGGAGTGAAACGATCATGGACCCGCAACCTTCGCACGACATGGCACGCCGAGGCGAACAGTTCTATCGGCAGCGGCTGAAGGATCAATTAGAGCAGTCTCACCCGGACGAATTCGTGGCCATTGAGCCGGAATCCGGCGATTTTTTCCTAGGTGGCACGCTCAGCGAAGCCATTGGAGCAGCGCGAGAAGCGCATCCGGATCGCTCAATAAGCCGTGGAGTAACCGTTCACGGGCCGGCTGGGGACCTGTCCCCTTACCGG
>SKJM01000698.1 GCA_007122045.1 Planctomycetales bacterium
CGGCGGCCGCCGCGCCGAGGAACGCGCGGCGGGTGAGCTTGCCCTGCCGGGAAGCGTGCCGTTCAGTCCGGTTGCGGTTTGCAGTCATGCTGTTCCTTTGCGGGTTGCGTGCCATTGCTGTGGCCGCAGGGTGCGTGGTCTCGGCCGCCAGAGCAGCCGACTCCATCGGCATCATGTGCTCTTATGCCCGAAGCTTATTGTGGGGGAAGGGGCACACCGGGCCCCCCGTCCAGTGCAGCGCCTTGTTCGGCTTCTTGGTTACGCACGGCCATGGCTCTCTGGCTTATCTCATCGATCGACAGGTCGGTCCATTGGTCCTGCCGCCACTTCGTGTAGTCGAATGGTTCACGCTGGATCAGCGCAACGAATCTCTCAGCTTCCACACTTCCGAGGGCCTGTGCCAGCACCCGGATTCCCTGCAGCCGGAGTTCAGTATCCGTAATCATGACAACTCCTTCTTGATGAACTCAATCGGGTCAACAATCTTGACCTCATGTATTCGATCTGCCTTTTCCAGGACTTGATCGTCCGTCGTGATGAAGTACGCGCATCCCGCACTCACGGCACATGCAACGTGAAGGGCGTCCATCCTGCGCAGCCCGATCTGCGCGAATGACCCCGCGGCAGCCTTGACCGCCGGACTCTCAACGCAGTCGACGGCGGCACTGATCCGCCACGCTCGTATTCTCTCGCGTCTATCTGGAAACGGGTTGTTCGAGTTCTCGAAGTCAAGTACATACGACCACGCCAGTTGGAACTCCCCATCCCGGACGGCTTCCTGGATCCGCAGTTTGGCCTCCGATTCAAGCCGGATTCGTAAGTGCCGCTGATCATCGAACGGGCGGTTGAAGCAGCAGTTGTCAAGATAGATTCGCATGGCTCTTCCGAACCTAACGGGAGACGCGCTGAATGGTCACGCCGTTGATCTTCAGCATCATGCGCCAGCCCTTGGCAATGACAGTGTAGTCGTTCCACTCGGCGATGTCAATCGCCTCGAGCAGCTCGGCCGGATCGCCGGTGCTGCCCGCCACCCGCCGGTTGCCGTCCTCGTCGATGACGACCTTTTCACCCCGTTCGGCCAGCACGCCGCGCAGCAGGTATTCCATGATCACGCCGGTCCAGCGGCCCGAGGCGTCGAAGTCGGCCTGCATGCCGACGACCGGGTCGCGGAGCGGTTCGTCCTCGGTCCGCTGCTTCGCGCGATAGTAGGGTTGCGAGGCGGCGGCCAGCAGCGCGAGTGCCGCCAACAAGGTTGGCATGGGGTTCATCGGACGGCTCCCTGGTGTTCAGTACGAGTTAACGGGGCTCCACCGGCGCCTCCAAATCGCCGCAGGCGAACTGGATGGCGTCCAGGTAGAACTGCATGATGGTCGGGTTGCGGTACAACTCGGTCCGGTGGCCGAAGCCGGTGTAGAAAACGCGGCCCTTGCCGTGCGGCTTCACCCACGCCTGGGCGAACTCCTCCTCCGGAAAGCGAATCCACTTCACCTCCATGTTCGTCCGCGCCTTGTCCAGCGACAGCAGCACCCGCACCTTCGTCAGGTCCTGCGGCTTCCGGGGGTCGTGCGGGTCGCTGTGCTCGTAAATCTCGTCGTTCAGGCGGAAGCCCTTGCCGTCGAACGCGGCGACCAGCGGGTGGTCGGGCTCGTCGACCCGAATGCCCACCTCCTCGTGCCACGGGTGGCCCGCGAACCGGCCGCCCAGCAACTCCAGGAATTCCGGCCAGTGCGTGTTCGCCCCGGTGGCGAAGTGGTACGCCATCAGCCCGCCGCCCCCGGCAATGTAATCGAGCAGGCTCTTGCGCAGCACCTGCTCGACCGCGTCCTTGTCGGCCCCGTGCCTGCGGAACTCGGCGCGCTGCATGTCGGCGTCGGAGGGCGTGATCCACGGACCCGCCGTGTTGTTCAGTACGATGGCGTCGAAGCGCCTGATGTTCTCCGGCAGGAACATGGCCAAGTCGCCGGTGACCACGGGCTTGTACGCGCCGCTCCGCTCGCCCAACGCCCGCATGGCGTAGCTGCCGTACGGCACGCAGTAGCCGGCGTGCGGGTCCTTCTCGGGGTACAGGTGCGCCGGCGTGTTGAACACCAGCACCGTGCGCGCCCGCCGCGGCGCGACGCGCGGCTGCTCCGGCGCGGCGGCCCGAATCTGCTTCTGGTGGTGCTCGGCAATCTCCTCGATGTGGTCGACCGCGGCGTCAGGCGCCAACAGCAGCGACGCCGCCAGCGCGGGCAGAAGGGTTCTTGACTTTCGCATGATGCTTCTCCTTTTTTTGGAGTGCGGCGGCTTGACGCCGCTTTGGATACTTTTTGCTCCGCTTTGGCTGCCTTCTTGCTCCGCTTTGGCTGCTTTCTTCCTCTCCGCTCGCACTGCCCAGTTCCGCCACCCAACCACGAAACCAAGCTACCGCAGGTGAAGAGCGGCGTCAAGCCACAAGCGGCACCGCCTGAATGTCCCGTTTTGTTCCACAACGGCCTGCATGATCGGAGGAGGCCTTGAGAGCAAATTGCCCCGAAGGGGGCTTGACTCGACAGCCCGGGGTGAAGCCCCGGGGAGGTCAGACGGTTGGAGCCACTCAGCCCTGAAGGGGCGTAACCCCAAGGCCGGTCGCGGGTTGCGTCGCTTCAGGGCTGAGTCATTGATGTACGTCCGCGTTCCCAGGGCTTCACCCCGGGCTATCGAGTTGAGCCCTTTCAGGGCGGGC
>SKJM01000568.1 GCA_007122045.1 Planctomycetales bacterium
TGATGGGCGCCAACGCCGCCGTTTCGGTGGCCTTCATGCGCGACGGCACCACGAACACGTTCCTGCTGGGCGAGGTTCGCGCGGGCCTGACCGCGCGCGACATCCGCGGCACCTGGGCCGTCGGCGGGAGCCCCAGTTCCTTGTGGGGATACGGCTCCGGATACGATTCCAACGGGCCGAACTACTGCGGCGACCTTTCCGACGACTTCGTCGACTGCCAAGCCGTGATCGACGAGGTGGGGCTGCAAACGATGCGGCGGGAGTGCATGACGTGCTGTCCCAACCAGGGCAACTGGCAGCAGACCGCCCGAAGCATGCACCCCGGCGGAGTCAACATGTCGTTCTGCGACGGCAGCGTCCGGTTCATCAGCGATTGGATCGAGACGAGTGCTTCCTTCGGCAGCGTGTGGGACCGGCTGATCCTCAGTTCCAGCGGGCTGCCGGTCGATTGGTCGAAAGTGGGTCATTAGCGAGTCGAGTAACCCCCGAACGATGGGAGGCGTTCCATGTTGCGTTTTCTGCCCGTGTTGATGCCGGCGATCCTTTTTCTGCCCGGTTGCGGCGGGCCGCCGGTGGACCTGGTGCCCGTGCGCGGCACCGTGACCTTCGAGGACGGGACGGTGCCGCAGGGGGCGGTGGCGAAGGTCTACTTCGAGCCGGTCCAGGACGGGCCGCAGGCGATCCGGAAGGTTGCCTCCGGCGACATTGGGCCGGACGGCCGCTTTGAGTTGATGACCCGGCGGCCCGGCGACGGCGTGATTCCCGGCGAGTACAAGGTGTTCTTCGCCGTGGAACAGACCTACGAGGGGCGCCAGTCGCTGCTGCCGGCCCGGTACACGAACGTGGAGCAAACGCCGTTCGAGGTTACCGTGGAATCCCGCCGCAATTCGCCGTTCGACTTCGAGCTGGAGCGACATTAGGGCCGCCCTCTTGCAACCTTGCCTACCACGCCGTAACAGGAGACCTCACCATGTTTTCCTTCAGGCAATGGCCCCTTGCGGCCGCTCTGGCGGCCTATCTCGGGGGTGCGGGCGCCCTTCCCGCCGACGATCAGGCAACCGCCGAAACGATCCTGCGGCAGGCCGGCGTAAGCGGCGGGATGATCGTGCACGTCGGCTGCGGCACGGGGGAGCTGACCGCCGGGCTCGGGGCGCGCCCGGGCTTCACCGTTCAGGGCCTCGACACCGACCCCATCACGGTGGCCGCGGCGCGCGGGCACATTGCCGCGCAGGGGCGCTACGGGCGGGTCTCGGCCGACGTGTGGGACGGCCGGCACCTGCCCTACGCCGACAACTTGGTGAACCTGCTCGTCGCGGAATCCGCCGCCGCGCCCGAGACGGACGAGATGCTGCGGGTGCTCGCGCCGGGCGGCGTGGCCATGGTCCGGCGCGACGGCCGGTGGACGCGAACCGTCAAACCCCGGCCCGGCGAAATCGACGCATGGACGCACTACCTGCACGGTCCCGGCAACAACGCCGTGGCCGACGACGCGGTGGTCGGTCCGCCGCAGCGGGTGCAGTGGATCAGCGGTCCGCCGTTCGCCCGCAGCCACGAGTTCAATTCCAGCCTGGCGGCCATGGTTTCCTCCGGCGAGCGGATTTTCTACATCTGGGATGAGGGCCCCATCGGCGTGGTCGATCCGCGGCTGCCGTCCACGTGGTCGCTGATGGCCCGCGATGCGTTCAACGGCGCACTGCTGTGGAAGCGTCCCATGCCGGAGTGGGGCTGGCGGCAGTGGCACGCCGCGGCGCGCTGGGACGATCCGCGCGAGCGGGCCCGCATGCTCCGCCACCTGCCGCCGGTGCTGCCCCGCCGGCTGGTCGCGGCGGGCGATCGGCTCTTCGTCACCTTGGGGTACGACGCGCCGGTCACCGTGCTCGACGGCGCCACCGGCAAGGTGTTGCGCGTGCTGGAAGGCACGGCGCCCACCGATGAAATCCTGCACGCCGGCGACGGCCTGCTTGTACTGGCTGTCCGGGAGGGTCCGCCCGAAGGAGACATCTGGGACTCGATGCCCGAGGGGCCGGTGCGCAGCCGCATCGCCGTGGTCGATGCCTCCGACGGAACCGTGCGATGGCGGAGCGAGCCGGTGACGCTTGCGCCGCTCTCCCTGGCCGTGCGGGAAGGGCGGGTGTTCTACTCGACCTACGAGGAGGTGGTGTGCCGCAATCTCGACGGCGGCGAGCAGCGGTGGCGGAACGCCTCGGCGCCGAGCCGGCGGGGGCACCGCAACACCGGAGGCACGCTGGTCGTACACGAGCAGACCGTCCTGTACGCGCCCTACGAGCCCAAGATGCCCGGAGGCAGGCTCCACGCTTTTTGCGCCCAGGCGGGCGAACTTCTTTGGAGAACCGAACGGGGATACCACGGGCCCGGCATCAGCAATCCGCCCGATGTCTTCGTGGCCGACGGCCTGGTGTGGCTGGGCGAGACGCGAATCCGCGCGACCGGCTTGGACAGCGCCACCGACGTGGTGCGGCAGGGCCGCGATCCGCGCACCGGCGACGTGGTGCGCACCGTCGCGGTCGACGCGCTGAAGAGCCCCGGCCACCACTACCGCTGTTATCGGAGCAAGGCCACAGAGCGGTTCCTGCTGTTGCCCAAACGCGGCGTCGAGTTCCTCGATCTGACCGGCGACGAGCACATGCGGCACGATTGGCTGCGGGCGCCGTGCATTTACGGCGTGGTGCCGGCCAACGGCATGCTGTACGTGCCGCCGCACCAGTGCGTGTGCTATCCGGGTGTGTTGCACTCGAACTTCAACGCCTTGATCGCCCGCGCAGATGCCGGGGCGGGCCCGTCCGAACCGCCGCCGGCCGCCCGGCTGGAGCGCGGGCCGGCGTGGCCGGAGGACGGAGGTCAGAGGCCGGAGGTCGGAGGTCAGAGGGCGGAGGACGGAGGTCAGAGGGCGGAGGACGGAGGTCAGAGGGCGGAGGACGAGTGGCCTACCTATCGGGCGAATGCGGGGCGCGGGGGGAGTGTTGCCACGGTGGTCGAGTTGGACGGGCTGGAGCCGCGATGGCAGATTGAGTTGGCCCACGACGTCACGCCCCCGGTGGTGGCCGACGGGGTGTTGCTCGTGGCCGAGAAGGACGGCCATACCGTGCACGCCGCCGACGCCCGCACCGGAGAGCCGCTGTGGCGTTACACGGCCGGAGGGCGGATCGACTCGCCGCCGACGGTCCACCGGGGCCGCGTCCTGTTCGGCTCGGCCGACGGCCGGGTGTACTGCCTCCGCCTTGCCGACGGCGGGTTGATCTGGCGCTTCATGGCGGCCCCCGCGAGCGCCGGGTGGCGGCGTTCGGGCAGTTTGAATCGGCCTGGCCCGTTCACGGAAGCGTGCTCGTCCAGGACGATGCGACCGCCGACCCGCCCAGGTCGGTCGTTTACGCCGCCGCCGGGCGGTCGTCGTTCCTCGACGGGGGGCTGCGGCTGTACGCGCTCGATCCGGCCACCGGCGAGGTGCTCCACGAAACGCGGCTGGAAAGCCCGCGCCCCAATCCGCACCAGGATACCGGCATGGCCGGGTACATGGACGGGGCGAAGTCCGACATCCTCGTCAGCGACGGCGCCGACGTGTACCTCTACCAGGAACGCTTCCGTGCCGACCTGAAACGACTGACCGGCCAGTCGCCCATGCGCGACATGCGCTCCGAAGGAGGTGGCTGGCGCTTCTACGACGCGGCGCCGCAGCGCGGCGCGGCCGGCCGGCGCCTGATCGCCACCAGCGGCCTGCTCGACGATTCCTATAACGAGGGCACCTTCTGGACCTACAGCCAGCGCTGGCCCGGCTGGGACCGCCGCATGGGCCGCGTGCCCAGCTACGGGCAGCTTCTCGTGTTCGACGACCGGGCCACCTACGGCGTGCACGTGTTCACCGACGACATTCGGGTTCGCCGCGGGTTCACGCCGGCGGGGAAGGGGTACCGGCTGTTCGCCCGGCCGCACGACCAGAACAAGGACGCCTGGTCGGTGTTTGTTCCGGTTCGCATCCGGGCGATGGTGCTGGCGGGCGAAACGCTGTTTTTCGCCGGCCCGCCCGACGTGGTTCCCCCCGACGATCCGCTCGGCCCCTTCGAAACCCGCGATGGGGCCGTGCTGTGGGCCGTTTCCGCCGCCGGCGGGAAGAAGCTTGCCGAAACCCCGCTCGAAACCGCCCCGGTGTTCGACGGCCTCATCGCCGCCGCGGGGCGCCTTTACCTCAGCACGACCGACCGGCGCGTGATGTGTTTCGAGGCGGCCACGTTCCACAACAGCGGCCGCTAGCCCGAATTATTCTTGTAGGCTGGGACAAGGTCGCGCAAGTCCTTGGTGGGACTGTGCAAGCCACGCCTGGCTCGTTTGCACGTCGTGCGCTGGAAGTGGGCCGGGCGAGCGACCGAAGTCCCACCAGAGTCCTTGCTTGTCACCACCCTACGACGTCACGAATCATCCGGGTTCGGCGTTACCGCCTTTTCAAGATGAACACCGTATCGTTCATCTGGCCGTCGAGCTTCATCGGCCGGTCGATCTCGTACCAGAAGTCGTACACGTCGAGCAATTCGAGCGACGGCACCGAGCGCAGCAAGCGGCGGAACTGCGGGGCCGTATACATGCGAAACGGAAACTCGTGGCGCAGGCGCAGCACACGACCGCCCCGTGCGCGCACCAGCAGGCTCACCCGAAGCGTTTCCAAACGCCGCCGCCGATCGGTGGCCACCACGCGCAAGGTGACGGTCACTTCGGTGCCGGCGCGGCGTTCGGTCCAGCGCTCGATGCACTGCTCCGAGGCGTCGGGCGGCAGCAGGTGGAAGCCCAAAATGTAGATGCCGCCGGGGCGGAGGCTAGCGGCCACGCATTGCAGGTGGCGCCGCGCGTCGGCTTCGCTGAGGAGGTGGCGGAAGGCGTCGAAGGTGCAATAGGCCAGGTCGGCCGGGCGCCGGATGCGGAAGTCGGCCATGTCGGCCTCGAACACGTGGGCGGCGAGCCTCCGCCGCCGCAGCCGGCGCCGCAGGTAGGCGAGCGACGGCCGGCTCAAGTCGAATCCGGTCAGATGGTATCCCCGCGCGGCCAGCTCGGCCACGAGCCGGCCCGTACCGCAAGCAGGCTCCAGGAGGCGCCGCACGGGAAACGGGCAATACTTGCGTGCCGCGGCTTCGATGAAATCTGCCTCCAGCGCGGTTTCCGAACGGAACGCAAGGTCGTAATACTGCGGGTAATCGTACCAGTTGCCCATGTGAAACGGTTCCGTACCGGCTGCGCTATGAGTCGCCTTCCGGTTCCTTCAACCCCAGTCGTGTAAGCCAGCGATGACGAGGCGGTTTTTCCGCCGCGGGCCCGCCGGCGGGTGAGCCGCCGCTCGTAGCGCCGCGCTCCTCGAGCAAGCGGAGCTTCTCTTCGACCTCGGTGCGTTGCCGGCCCAGTTTCGCCCGCTCCACCGACAGCTCGATCTCGGCCTGCCCCAGCTTCTCGCGCCACGCTTCCTGCAATCGCACCAGGTTTTCCCGCTCTTGCTGGATCACGGCGTCGTTGTCGAGGATTTCGCCCAACGCGGCCGCGCCGACCGCCAGCGACCCGACACTGGCGCTCTGGTTCTCGAGCAACTGTCTCAGTTCGGCAATCTCGGCGTCTTTTTCGGCAATTAACTGGTCGGTGCGTTCGACAACCTGCTGAATTTCGCATCGCTGCCGGCGGTCCTCCTCGTTCTCTTCATCGAAGTCCGATTCGAGCGCGGCCAGGATGCGTTGCTTCTCGGCTTCCCAGTTGAGCGGGCCGCTGCCGGCCGGCGGGCTGGGCGGCGGCGCGCTGCCGGCCTCTTTGAGTTGCTCCTGGAGCCGCGCATTGTCCTTCTTCAGGGCGCGGACGTCTTCCAAGGTCAACTCGTAGCGGCGTCGCAGGTCGGCGTCGGCCGGGGCCTGCTCGTGCGCGGCCGTTTCACCGGAGTCGGCCGCGCGGCTTTCCCGCTCGGCCAATTCCTGCCGTGTTCGCTCCAGTCGACCCTCGGCCTCGCGGAGCGACGAGGCCAGGCCGTCACGTTCGCGGGTCAAAGCCTCCAGTTCCTTGGCCGACGCTCGGGCCGCGCCGGCCTCCAGCTTCAGCGTGTCGTACTGCTCGCGCCGGACGGCGAGTTCCGCTCCCAACCGGTCCTTCTCGGTCCGCGCGGCGGCGAGTTGCTGTTGGAGCGATTCGCGTTCGGCCTGTTCCGCCTCGGCGCATTCCGCCTTTTGCTGTTCGAACGCGTCCCGTTGCTGTTGGAGGACGGCCCGTTGTTGCTCGAGCGCGGCCCGCTGTTGTTCGAGGGCGTGCCGCTCGTCCCGGAGAGCTTGCAGGAGCGATTCGCGTTCGGCCCGTTCGGCGTCGGTCCGTTCGGCTTGGCGTTGTTCGAGGGTGGCCTCGCGCTGTTCGAGTGCCGCCCGCTGCTGTTCGAGCGCGGCCCGTTGTTGTTCGAGCGCGTGCCGCTCCTCTCGGAGGGCTTGAAGGAGCGATTCGCGTTCGGCTCGCTCCGCTTCGGCGCGTTCGGCCTGGCGTTGTTCGAGCGCCGCTTGCTGCTGTTCGAGCGCCGCCCGCTGCCGTTCCAGCATGGCCCTTTGCTTTTCCATCGCGTGCTGTTCGTCCCGAAGCGCTTGCAGGAGCGATTCGCGTTCGGCTCGCTCCGCTTCGGTCCGTTCGGCCTCGTGCTGTTCGAGGGCTGCCTCCTGCTGCTCGAGGGCCGCCCGCTGCTGTTCGAACGCGGCCCGTTGCTGTTCGAGCGCGTGCCGCTCCTCCTGGAGGGTTTGCAGGAGCGATTCGCGTTCGGCCCGTTCGGTGTCGGCGCGTTCGGCCCGCTGCTGTTCGAGGGCGGCCTCCTGCTGTTCGAGGGCGGCCCGTTGCTGTTCGAGGGCAGCCCGTTGCTGTTCGAGCGCGTGCCGCTCGTCCTGAAGTGCCCGCACGAGCGATTCGCGTTCGGCTCGTTCGGCGTCGGCGTGTTCGGCCTGCCGTTGTTCGAGCGCGGCTTGCTGCTGCTCGAGGGCGGCCCGTTGCTGTTCGAGCGTGGTCCGTTGCTGTTTTAGCGCCTTCCGCTCGTCCCGGAGGGCTTGCAGGAGCGATTCGCGTTCGGCCCGCTCGGCTTCGGTACGTTCGATGTGCCGTTGTTCAACAGCGGCTTGCTGGTGTTCGAGGGCGGCCCGCTGCTGCTGGAGTGCCTGTTGTTCCTGGCGGAGCGTGTCCAGGAGCGACTTCTGATACTGCGCGGTCTCTTCGGCGGTCCGCTCCCATTCGGCGCGGCGGGCTTCGAAGTCGGCGCGGAGTTGTTCGAGGTGCTCGGCTTCGCGGGCGAACCGCGCGGCCTGCTGATCGGGGTCGGAAACGGCTTCCGCTGGGGGGTGACCGGCGGCAAGGTCGGCAGCGAACTGCCCGAGGCGGGTAAGGAGCCGATTCTCGGCGTGGTCGAGCTGTTTCTGGGCCTGTTCCAGCCGCACCTCCGCCTCGCGGAGCGACGCGGCCATGGTATCGCGTTCGTGGCGGAGGGCGTCGAGTTCCTCGGTGGCGGCCCGCGCTGCGGCAAGCTCCTGCTGGAGGGCCTCGCACTGGGCGTTCTGCGCGGCCAGTTCCTTTTCGAGCCGCTCCTGCTCGCCGCGCGCCTCGTGCATCTGCCGCTGGAGCGATTCCCGCTCGGCCTGATCTGTCTCGGCGCACTCGGCCTGCTGCTTTTCCAGTTCGGCGCGGCGCTGCTGGAGCGCTTGCTGCTCCTGCCCGAGTGCCTCCAGGAGCGCCTGTTGGTGCTGGGTGGTTTGCTGCGTGACGTGCTGCCACTCGGCCCGGCGCGCGTCCAGTTCGGCGCGGAGCTGCTCGAGGCGTTCGGCTTCGTCGGCGAGCTGCGCAGCCCGCTCGTCGACGTCGTGGCGGGCCGCTTCGGCGGCATGGCGGCCACCGGCGGCCTGCCGGGCCAATTGGTCGAGATATTCGAGCAATCGGTCTTGGGCTTCGTCAAGCTGGCGCTGCTTGGCCGTGAGAAACTCCCGCACCTCATCGCGCTCCTTGCGCAAGGCCACATCGAACAGGTCGATCGGGTCGGGAGCATCGGGAGTTGAAAGATGCGGAGCATCCATGGACGACGGCTCCAAGCCATTCCTGCAAAGGGTGCGCACGTACACCTGCGGGCCGGTGGGCGCGCACAGCGGACGCACGGCCCATCCGGGGGGATCGCGCAAACGATGTCCCTATTGATGTATAGGTTACGATAGCCCCCCCTGCAAAGAACTCGTTCGGAAAATGGCGCTTGCCGAAAATGGTGTTCGCGTCGTAACTCTCTTGATAGACAAGGGTGCCCCTCCGGGGGGCGTGGTGCCGCGATCCAGCCATTGACCGGTACTCGCGTCGCATGGTAAGGTGGTACTCATGCTGGCAGTCGGCCTGTCGGCATCGGCAAACCGGGCGTGCCGTGCCAATGCAGAAGTCGCTCGGAACGAAACCGTGCGGCTTGCCGTTCTTCCCGCTGTTTGCACCTAGAAACGGAAGAGCCAAACGGAATGCTTGTGACTGTACGTCGCTTCGGTGACCACCTTGCTGAGGAACGCCCCGTGCGCGGCTGAGTGCCTATTATGAGCGAATCGGTCCAACAGACGTCTGGCGACCTCACCGCGGTGCTGCGGAGGCTCAATCCGAATGTGCCAGCGGGGTCATCCGGCGAGGTGATGCCGCGGACGCCGCGGCAATCTAACGCCATGCGGCAAATTCGCGCCCACATCGGCGCCGATCCACTCGCCAAAGTCCTCCTGACAGGTCACATCGGGGTGGGCAAATCGACCGAGTTGCTGCACCTGGCGAAGGAGGTGGGCGGCGAGCGGTGCGTGGTCGAATGTTCCGTTGGAGGAACGCTGGGCAGCCACAACGTCAACACCTTTTCTTTGCTGGTCGTTGTGCTGGACACACTCATCCGGTGGTGGCAGGGGCGTCTAGGCGACATGCCGGCGGGTCTGGTGGAAGAGCTGAGCGATCACGTTAACGACCTGCTGCCGGACGAAAAACGCCCGCCGAAGAACAATTGGGGGGCATTCATTCGGGCACTCCGATCGGAGTTGGGTCGACGTGAGAATGCCCCGCTCCCAATCGAAAACGATAAGGATCTTCAATCCCTGTACTCGGAGGTTGTGCAACGTCTGGCGCTCCGTTCGGTGGAGTATACGGACACCATTGCGTTGGACCCCAGCCCACTGGCACTGAGTTGCGAGACGCTGCTGAAGGAACTGGCGGCCGCCGTTGGAAAGCCCGTTCTGCTGATCCTGGACGACCTGGACAAGGTTCGCGAGCAACGGGCCAGAGACGACGTTTTCCTTCACCGTGCGATGGCGTGGCGGCGGCTGCCTTGTGGGATCGTCTCGACGTTGCCTCTGGACGCGGTCTTTTCTTCGATCGGACGAGAGTTGGATCAGGTGTGGTTCGACGTTCAGGTTCTGGATCCGTTTCCCGTTCCGAAGCCTGAGGGGGGAAGCCTTGACGAACCGGAACTTCAGCCGTACCTGAGCATTTTGCGCTCGGTCGATGCCCATGAAGCGTTCTCGGGTTTGCAGTGCCGGCGCCTGGCCAACGCGTCCGGCGGCCTGCCCCGGGTTTTCGTTTCTGCCTGCTCCGCCTCGATTGCGTATGCCGTGGAGCGGAACGAACAGCATGTTCGGGACTACCACATCGACCTTGTACTGCGCGACATTGCCGATCGGTGGAGGGGACGGCTCAACGACGCGGACTACGAGGCGCTTGTGGACGTGCTGGATTCCGAGGGCGCCAACGTGCCTAAAGCGATCCAACTCTTGCGAGACGGGATCCTCATTCGCGATGGTGCCGCGCCGCCCGAGGCACAGTTTCGGGTTGCCCCTTGGGCCGAGCCCTTGCTCGCCGCATACCGCCGCCGGTCCGACCGCAAGCTAAGGCTTCCCCTCGCTCGGGAATAAAGGGATGCACATGGGGGTGCTCGAATTGAACCAGTTTTTCTCCCGACTGCTGACGCGCAGGCCGGCAGCCGCCGTGGTAACCTGGGAAAGCCGGGCGGCGCTGGAAGCCTTTACCCTCAGGCTCCCCGATGCGGTTGCATCGAGTTCCCCCGGCGCGGCGGTCTCGGAAATCGTCGGCGGGGACTTGGATAGTACGACTTTCGCGGAAGTCTTGGCCGCCCAACTGACCGAATGGAACGCCGGAAACCGCGTGCTCCTGATCCGCGAGATCGAGGCGCTTGCCACCAAAGCTGGGCGGATCCTCAACGGTTTTCGCGAGCGACTCGCCTCGTTCACGGCGGTGGGTAAGTTCTCAATAACCCCGTGGTTTGGCTGGCGAGCTTTCGGGGCGCAGCCGCACGTAGGCCCGCTTTGGCAAACGGGTAAGAGCGCGGGCCGTTGGTGATTGCGGAAGATGCCGTGAA
>SKJM01000712.1 GCA_007122045.1 Planctomycetales bacterium
CAATTCCGAGCGGCTCACGGTTGGCTGCTTGCGACGTGCCGCAATCAGTTGCCAAAACCGGTCGCTGCTGCCAAGCTCGACCTGCTCCCGGTCCAGCCCGTCCAGCCCCACTACCAGCGCCACAGGTCGGCCACTCCGGGTCACGATCACCTGGTCTTCCTGGGCTTCGCGCACGCACACGTCGAGCGTTGCTTGTTCGATGTTCAATGATTTCACAGGATTTGCTCCGTAGTTGCATGAGGCGGCTTTCGCGGAGCCATCTTTCCTTTCATTGTAATTGCCCGCTTGCCCGGTGTAAATGGTCTACCTTGTCGGGTACAGGGAGGGGCTGGGAGTTGGAAATCACGCTCCAGCATGCCGGATTCGGCCCACGTTGTGTCGCACGCTAAAGCGTGAACTCCAACCATGCGACAGGGTGTCCGTGGCAAGCCTGTTCCTGCACCCGCCGTTACGTCCAGACCCCGCCCCTTGCCCCCCCGCCCGGTCCGGGATAGTCTGACGGCTGTTGCTGCCACCGTCTCCACGAGAATCGCGAGCAAGGAGTGACGCCATGCCCGGCCAGTACCGTTTTTCATTCGGCCCATGGAACCTTCACGAGGGGGCCGACCCGTTCGGGCCGCCCGTGCGGCCCACGGTCGCGTTCGCCGAGAAGCTCGGCCTGTACAAGCGGCTGGGGTTCGACGCCGTCCAGTTCCACGACGACGACGCCGTGCCCGAACTGGAGGAGCTTGCCCCCGAGGAAGTGGCCGCGAAGGCCGGCGCGATGAAGTCGATGCTCGACGGCGAGGGGCTGGTGGCCGAGTTCGTGGCCCCGCGCCTCTGGGAGGACCCCCGGGGAATCGACGGCGGCTTCACGGCCAACGACCCCGCCTGCCGCCGCTGGGCGATGGACCGGTTCAAGCGATGCGTCGACATCGCCCACGCGCTCGACACCCGCCTGACCGTGCTCTGGCTCGCCCGCGAAGGCACCTACATTCGCGAGTCGAAGAACGCCATCGACGCCTACGAGCAGTTGCTCGAGGCGATCAATGAGATCCTCGAGTACGACCGGCACGTCGAGGTGGCCATCGAACCGAAACCCAACGAGCCGATGGACCTCGCCTACGTGCCCACCATCGGCCACGCCCTGGCCCTGGCCGAGCGCACCGTCGACTCGAGCCGCGTGGGCGGGCTGATCGAAACCGCGCACGCGCTGCTGGCCGGCCTCGACCCCTCCGACGAAATGGCCTTCGCCCTGTCGATGGGCAAACTGTGGAGCGTCCACCTGAACGACCAGAACGGCCTGAAGTTCGACCAGGACAAAACGTTCGGCGCGGCCAACCTCCGCGCCGCCTACAACCAGGTGCGCGTGCTGGAATTGGCCGATTACGCCGGCACCGAGCGGTTCGTCGGGCTCGACGTGAAGGCCATGCGAACCCAGCCCGCCGGCGCCGCCCACAAGCACCTGGCCAACAGCCGCGCCATCTTCCTCAAACTGGTCGACAAGTTCCGCTCGTTCCCCATCGACTTTGAGCGGCAGTGCATTGCCGATCACGATTACGAGGAACTCGAAATGGCGGTGATCCGCCACCTGCTGGGCGAATAGGCAAGGAATTTCTTGCCCCGCATCTTTTTGCCAGGGAACGCAGAGGTGTCGCCGCCGACGGCTGGCAAACCGGGGGAACACGAGGTAAACTGAACGCCCCGGACCTGTCCCCCGGCGGGTCGCCAATCCACCATCATCCACCAGGAGCTTACCATGGACTACCTGCTTGGCATCGACCTGGGCTCGACCAGCCTGAAGGCCATCGTATACGACCCGAGCGGCAACTGCGTGGCGTCGGGCAGCCGGCCTACCCGGTTGGACCACCCCAATCCCGATCAGCCCGAATGGGCCGTCTGGCAGCCCGAGCACATCTGGAACGATACCGCCGCGGCCATCCGCGAAGCCGTCGGCCGGCTCGACGATCCCCGCTGCATTCGCGGCCTGGCCGTCACCGGCATGGGCATGGACGGGCTGCCCCTCGACGCCGACGACCGCTGGCTGTACCCGATGATCTCCTGGCACGACGGGCGCACGCTGCCGCAACTGGAGTGGTGGAAGGAGCACGTGGGGCTCGAGCGCACCTTCGCCATCGGCGGCAACCCGGTGTGGCCCATCAACTCGGCCCTGCGCATCCGCTGGATGATGGACAACGAGCCGGCGCTGATGGAGGGGGCTGAAACGTGGCTGCTGATCGAGGACTTCCTCAACCTGATGCTGTGCGGCCGGAGGGCCACCGATTACAGCATGGCCTCCTGCACCATGCTGTTCGACCAGCGCCGGCGCGCGTGGTCGGACGAAATGATCGAGGCCTCCGGCATCCCGCGCCGGCTGCTGCCCGAGGCGCTGCCCAGCGGCACCCCCCTGGGCGAAGTGCACGCCCGCGCCGCCGAGGCCACCGGCCTGCTCGAGGGAACCCCGGTGGTGCTGGGCGGGCAAGACCACCTGTGCGGCGCGCTGCCGGTCGGCGCGTGCCGGCCCGGGATGATCCTCGACGTGACCGGCACGTGGGAAAGCGTGATCGCCACGGTGGGCGAACCGGTGCTCGACGACCGGCTGCGCCGGATGGGCATGACCGTGCAGGCGCACGTGGCCCGGAACGTCCACGCCGTGTGGGGCGGCAACCCGGCCGGGGGCATGCTCGAATGGTTCCGCGAACAGTTCGGGCAGGAGGCGCAGG
>SKJM01000447.1 GCA_007122045.1 Planctomycetales bacterium
AACAGGCAGCGTGCCACCACACGCTTCAGGGTTCGCACCCGCATGGGGCGCCGCAACCCGCGTAAGGCCATGGGTCCGCGAACGGCCGGCGCGCCGCCGGCAAGCTGGAACAATGAGTAACGGGAAAGGACTCCTGTCTACGGGGTTTCGAGAAACGGGTTGGACCGACGCGGGTAAACGGACTCCTCTGCAACAGGAATTGAATGTTTCGGGACTCGCCCGGTATCTGCATATACCCGACAGATGCGCGAAGTCAAGAGAAAATAGGGCCGAACGGGGTCGGGCGGAAGAATGCCCGGCGGCAAGGTCTTCGCAAGTGCCATGCCTTCCGGAAAGCAGCTCAGGCCCAATCGAGCCCGGTCACCGTTTGAATGCGCTCCTCGAACTCGCCGAGGAGACCGCCGATCACGTCCCAGCCGTCGTGGCGGCGAAGCTCGATGTCGCCCTGCGGGTTGATGCGAACGACGCTCTGCTCCCGCACCCCCACCTGGGCGAGTTGCTCGGCGGTCAGGCCGGTCGCCTCGTCATCCTCGACGATGCTCAGCAGTGTCTTGCCGGTCATTTCGATGAATTGCATGGCCCGCTTGCCCAAAAAAGTCGCTTGGTAGCCGCGGAACAGGCTCCGACGGGTGCCGGGCCTCTCCCCACGGTCTTCAGCATAGCGGTCCACCAGATAGCCGTCAACCGTCCTGGCGGTCTCGCCGCCCATCCGGATCGAGGCCGTCCAGGACGGATGGACGGCGGGCATTGGCGCCGCACCCCTGGCAATCGATAATGACGATGCCGAATGGCTCTCTTCGAGCAACACTGGCTCTGGTGCGCCGAGGGGCCCGCCCGTGAATTATTTGGGCCTCCTTGACTCCACATCCATCGGATGGTAGGATTTACCAAACGGTACGAATATGCAGCACGGCGACGTCATCCGCAGACTTCAGGAATTCGAGACGATATGCCGCAATAGGGGGGTTCCCATCACCGTGCAGCGACGCACGATTCTGGAGACCCTCTTGCGGCGGCACGACCACCCCACCGCCGAACAGATCTATGAAAGTGTCAAGGACCACATCCCGCAGCTATCCCGGACCACCGTTTACCGGGTGCTCGATGCCTTTGCCGAATTGGGGCTGGTCCGGCGACTTGACCACACGGGCTCCGCCCGATTTGACGGAAATGTAAGACGCCACCACCACTTGGTCTGCACCCGGTGCACACGAATCATCGACCTCGAGGATCAGCGCCTTGATCGACTTCCGCTCCCGCACCGCACAATAGAGGGCTTTGAGGTCGACGATTTTTCCATTCACTTCTCGGGAACCTGTGCGGATTGCCGGGAACGAAAGGAGTAACACCATGGCCCGATACGAGTGTTCCGTCTGCGGATACATCTACGACGAAGCCCGGGAAGGTACCGCGTGGGGGGATCTTCCCGACGATTGGATCTGCCCGCAATGCGGATCGGAAAAGTCGCTGTTCGAACGAATGGCGGAGGCGGAAGAGAGCGACACCGGGCCGGAGGGCGCGCCGAGCGAGACCGCGAAGGGTGAGGCTGAAGGGGAAGCTCAAGCCACTCCAACGAGTCGCCCGTCGGCCCCCGAGCCGAAGAACACGGCCGTCGAGCCGACCCTGGAGTTCATCCATGCCCTCGCACGCGACGGCCTGGAGAAAATCGGACCGCATGGTCCCTTGGAGGCCATGGGCGTGCCCCGGCCCACCCTCCCGCAATGGGACGACATGCAGATCCTCACCGCCCAACTGGCCACCAAGCCGCTGCTGGAGGACGTCGAGGTGGATACCGAGTTGATCTTCGGTCCCAACGCCGGGAAGCCGCTGCGGCTGAGCATGCCCCTGTTCGTTTCCGACATGAGCTTCGGGGCCCTCTCCGAGGAAGCCAAGACGGCCCTGGCCAAGGGCGCCGAGATGGTCGGTACGGGCATTGCCTCGGGCGAAGGCGGCATGCTGCCCGAGGAAAACGCCGCCAATTCCCATTACCTGTTCGAATTGGGCTCCGCCCAGTTCGGCTACTCCGAGCAACTCCTTTCCAAGGTGCAGGCATTCCACTTCAAGGCGGGGCAGGCGGCCAAGACGGGCACCGGCGGACACCTTCCCGGCACCAAGGTCACGGCGAAAATCGCCCAGGTGCGCGGCCTGCCCGAGGGACGGTCCGCCATCTCCCCGCCCGCCTTCGAAAAGCTCACCACCCCGGCCGACTACCGCCAATTCGCCGACCGGGTGCGCGAGCGGACCGGCGGCATTCCGGTGGGGATGAAGATGTCGGCGCAGCACGTCGAGGCCGACATCGACTTCGCCCTGGAAGCCGGCGTCGATTACATCATCCTCGACGGCCGCGGCGGGGCCACCGGTGCGGCGCCGCGGTTGTTCCGCGACCACATTTCCGTGCCCACCATCCCCGCCCTGGCCCGGGCGCGCCGCCACCTCGACCGCCGCGGCCGCGCCGACGTGACGCTGATCGTCACCGGCGGGCTCCGAACGCCGGCCGACTTCGTCAAGGCGTTGTGCCTCGGGGCCGACGGCATCGCCCTGGCCAACGCCGCCATCCAGGCCGTCGGCTGCGTCAGCGCGAGAATCTGCCACACGAACAACTGCCCGTCGGGGGTGGCCACGCAGCAGGAGCACCTGCGGGCACGGCTGAACGTCGACGCGTCGGCGGCTCGGCTCGCCCGCTTCCTGACGGCGTC
>SKJM01000333.1 GCA_007122045.1 Planctomycetales bacterium
GACGAGCACACCCATGAAACAATACAAACGACTCAACAAGCAGCGGCAGCGCCGGCAGTACCGGGTACGCAACCGGGTGAAACGCCATTCGGTTCGGCCGCGGTTGTGCGTCGTGCGCACCAACAAGCACATGTATGCACAGGTGATCGACGATACGGCCGGGCGCACGTTGGCAGCCGCCGGTACCTGCGATAAGGACCTCCGGGGCACCCTTCCCCACGGCGGCAACAAGGCCGCAGCGGCCGCCGTCGGCAAACTGGTGGCGGAGCGGGCCCTCCAGCAGGGGGTCCAGGCCGTGGCGCTCGACCGGGGCACCTACAAGTACCACGGGCGGGTTGCCGCCCTGGCCGACGCCGCCCGGGCCGCCGGCCTCCAGCTTTAGCCAGGAATCCGAACCGGCGCGGGCGCCCACCCGGCAAACCAGGGGGTGCTTGAAAATAGGCGACGCAGAAAACCAAGGCAAACCAGGCCAAACAGACAAACCGCATAGAATAGAGGGGCGATGCGCCGATGACAACGGAAACAACTCAAGGCGAACTGATCGACAAGGTGGTCAAGATCCGCCGCTGCGCCGCGGTGGTCAAGGGTGGCCGCCGGTTCAGCTTCACGGCCCTGGTCGTGGTGGGCGACGGGAAGGGGCGCGTCGGTTGGGGCTACGGCAAGGCGAACGAAGTGCCGCCCGCCGTGGAAAAAGCCGTCAAAGACGGCGGGCGCAGCCTGGTGCCGATCGCACTGGAAAACACCACGATTCCCCACATTGTGAAGGGCCGGTTCGGCGCCGCCCGCGTTACGCTCGTGCCCGCCCGGCCCGGCACCGGCGTCATCGCCGGCGCGCCGGTGCGTGCCGTGTGCGAAGCCTGCGGAATCAAGGACATCCTCACCAAGAGTTTCGGTACGAATAACCCGATTAACGTGGTCAAAGCGACCATCAACGCCCTGCAAAGCCTGCGCTCGAAGAGCGAGGTCGAGCGGCTGCGCGGAGTCTCCCTGTCATGAACCTCAACGACGTCCATCGCGGAATACACAAGAATCGGAATCGGAAGCGAGTCGGCCGGGGCACCGGGTCGGGCCACGGCAAGACATGCGGCCGGGGCCACAAGGGCGCGCGGTCCCGCGCCGGATACTCCGTGCACCCCACCTTCGAAGGCGGCCAAATGCCCCTGGTCCGCCGGGTGCCCAAACGGGGTTTCCATAACCGCTTCGCCCTGGAGGTGGCCGTCGTGAACCTCGGGCAAATCGACAAGTGCTTCGACGCCGGCGCCGAGGTCACCCCCGAGTCGCTCCGGGCCCACAGCCTCGCCAAGGGGCGCTACGACGTGCTGAAAGTGCTCGGCGACGGCGAACTGACCAAGCAGGTAACCGTTGCCGCGCACCGGTTCAGCAAGGCCGCCCGCGCAAAGATCGAGCAGGCCGGCGGCCAGGTCGTCGTTTTGCCCGGCACGAAACCCGTCCCCAAGAACAAGGCCAACCGCCAAAATCGGAAGGCGCCGGCGGAGGCCTCCGGCGCCGCCGCGCCGGGGCAGTAGCCCGTCCCCGTACCCGAATCATCCGGACCAATAGCGATGTGGGAAAAAATCCGCGTCATGTTCACCATCCCCGAGCTTCGGCAGAAGATTCTGCTGACGCTCGGCCTGCTGGCCGTCTACCGCATCGGTTGGCAGATTCCGCTGCCGATCGTCGATCACGAGGCCATGACGGCGTTCTTCGCCGCCGAGGACCGTGAAGGCCTCGCCGGCTTCGTCGAGATGGTGCAAACCTTCAGCGCCAGCCAGCTCAGCCAGGCCACGATTTTCGGGCTGGGCATTATGCCCTATATTTCGGCCTCGATTATTTTCCAGCTTCTGGGCAGCGTGTACCCGCCGCTCGAAAAGCTCCAAAAGGAGGGGGAAAGCGGGCGGAAGAAGATCAACGAGTACACCCGGTACGCCACCGTGGTCCTCTGTCTGGGCCAAAGCTTCGCCTACGTCCGGTGGCTGGCTGGCACGGCCGGCATGGGCGAAGACAGCCTCATCCGCGATGCCGTGTTGACGCCCGACGGGGTGCTCCCCTTCTCCTGGCAGATCACCGCCGTGCTGACGATGACCGCCGGCACCGTGTTCCTGATGTGGCTGGGTGAGCAGATCGACGAATACGGCATCGGCAACGGCATCAGCCTCTTGATTATGGCCGGCATCCTGGCCCGAATGCCCGCCGCCGGTTGGGAATTGCTCGGGCCGATGGTCCGGGACGGGCTGGAGATCGGCGCCGGGCGGGGCCAGATGGGGGTAGAAACGCTCCTTGTGCTGGCCGCGCTGTTTGTGGGGGTGGTGGCCGGGGTGGTGTTCATCACCCTCGGGCAGCGTCGCATCCCCACCCAAAGCGCCAAGCACGTCCGCGGCCGCCGCGTGTACGGCGGCACGCGCCAGTACCTGCCGCTGCGGGTCAACCAGGCCGGTGTGATGCCCATCATCTTCGCCAGCAGCCTGCTGTTGATCCCCTCGGCCGGCTTTCAGTATCTGTCGGGGCAATTCCCCGCGCTGGACATCTTCCGCAGGCTGAACGAGGCGTTCGCCCGCGGCGACTCGTTCGTCTACAACGTGCTGTACGTCGCCTTGATCTATTTCTTCTGCTACTTCTGGACGGCCATCACCTTCAACCCGAAGGACATGGCCGACAACCTGAAGAACTACGGCACGTTCATCCCCGGCTATCGGCC
>SKJM01000178.1 GCA_007122045.1 Planctomycetales bacterium
GGGAACCTTCGCCGGGACCGGATGCGCCGGGCGCACAGCACCAGCCGGGCGCCCCCGAGGCAGGGGGGCAACCCGGTGACGGCGAACCGTCACCCGGCGAGCCCGAGCCGGGCAGTGCGGAGCAGACGGGCGGCGAAACGACGCCCTCGCCGGAACATGCGGAACCCGACCCCACCGGCAAGCCCCAGGATGGCGATAGGCAGGGGCAGGGCCACGACGAAATGCAGGAACAGTCGCCCGGGGCGGGCAAACCCTCGGAGGAACCCGGCGGCACCACCAGCCCGCAGGAAGACAACATCGACCGGCCCAAGAAACCCGGCCAAGTGGAAGGGGAGCCGTCGCAGCGGGAAGAGCACTCGCCCAGTATCAGCCCCAAGCAGTCCGATACCGAAGGCGAGGCCGGCGATCGCTCCGGCGGCGGCGAGGAAGGCGGTGGGCAGAGGGCCGACCAGCCGGGGGTCGGCTCGCCCGGCACCCAGACCGATGCCGAGTCGGGCGCCGGCGTTTCGCCCCAGCAAGGCGACGGCGCGCCGGGAACCGGCCCGGGGGACCAACTCGAAGCCGACGGTCCCACCGGCCACTCAGCCCAGCGACCCGGCGGCGACGGCCAACAGCGAGGCGAGCCGGGTGACCAGCAGCCGGGCGAAGGACCCCAGAAGCCCGCGGACGGAGCCATGCCGCCGGGGCAGGCCATGGAGCAGCCGCCGGACGGCGGTCAGCCGGGCGAAGGGGTCTCGGAAGGCCCCGGCGCCCAGGGTGCGGGGAGCCCCACGCAGGGCGGCGCCCCCGACCCGCGCACTCAGGGCACGACCGACGCCCCGGCCGCCGAGCCCGGCGCCGAGGCGGCCACCCTCGACTTCGCCCGGAAGCAAACCCAACTGGCCCTGGAACACCTGAAGAATCAGGCGAACCAGCCCAATTCCGATCTGCTCGAGCAGCTTGGCTGGTCGGAAGCGGACGCCCGGCGATTTATCGACCAGTGGGAACGACTTCGCGACCGGGCCGGCCGTGAGGGTGCCGAGGGCCGCGAAGCGCGCCGCTCGCTGGACCAGGCGCTGCGGAGCCTCGGGCTGCGGCCGCATGGCACCGAACTGAAGCGGGGCGCCACGCCCGCCGAACGGATCGACAGCATCCGCGAGGCCGGCCGCTTCCGCCCGCCCGCCGACTGGGCCGAGCATTTTGAAGCGTATACCCGCAGCATCGCCGAAGGGGATCGGTAATTAAGACCGACCGTGAAGTAAGACTATCGGGCCGCTCAGGCGCGTGTGCTCCAGCGGATGTGTGAGCAGAACTGATGGCTGTTCACGGCAGCGTGGTGCTGCCCATCAGGTAGCGGTCGCACTCGCGGGCGGCGCCGCGGCCTTCGTGGATGGCCCAGACGACGAGGCTCTGGCCGCGGCGGCAGTCGCCGGCGGCGAACACACCGTCGACACTGGTGGCGTATTGGCCCTCCTCGGCCTGGAAGTTGCCCCGCCCGTCGCACGCGAGGCCGAGTTGCTCGGCCAGCGTCTCCTCGGGCCCGAGGAAGCCCATGGCCAGCAGCACGAGGTCGGCCTTCCAGGTTCGTTCGCTGCCGGGCCGTTCGTCGAAGGCGATGCGCCCGCCCTCGAACCGCGGCTCGACCTCGACCGTGCGAATGCCCGCCACGCGGCCGGCGCCGTCGTCGAGGAACTCCTTGCTCATGATGCAATATCGGCGGGGGTCCTCGCCGAATCGGGCGGCGGCCTCGGCGTGTCCGTAATCGACCCGAAAGATGCGCGGCCACTCCGGCCAGGGGTTGTCGGTGGCGCGCTGCTCGGGCGGCTTGGGGAACAACTCGAAGTTCACGAGGCTGCGGCAGCCGTGGCGCATCGACGTGCCGAGGCAGTCGGTGCCCGTGTCGCCGCCGCCGATGACAATGACGTCTTTCCCCTTGGCCGAGATGTACGTGCCGTCGGAAAGGTGCGTCGTGAGCAGGCTGTGCGTGTTGGCCGTGAGAAACTCCATGGCGAAGTGGATTCCGTCGAGCTGGCGGCCGGGGATGGGCAGGTCGCGCGGGCGGGTGGCGCCGCAGCACAGCACGATGGCGTCGAACCGGCGTCGCAGGTCGGCCACCTCGACCGCCGTGCCCACCTCCGAGTTCGGCGCGTACTGGACCCCTTCGGCCGACATCAGATCGAGCCGGCGCTGCACGATCTTCTTGTCGAGCTTCATGTTGGGAATGCCGTAGGTCAAGAGACCGCCCAGCCGGTCTTCGCGTTCGAACACGGTTACCCGGTGGCCGGCTTTGTTGAGTTGGTCGGCGGCGGCGAGCCCGGCCGGCCCGGAACCGACCACGGCCACGCGCTTGCCGGTGCGTTGCGAAGGGGGGCGCGGGACGATCCACCCTTCGGCCCACGCGCGGTCGACGATCGCGCACTCGATGTCCTTGATGGTCACCGGCGGGTCGATCACGCCGAGGCAGCAGGCGCCTTCGCACGGGGCGGGGCACACCCGGCCGGTGAACTCCGGGAAGTTGTTCGTCTTGTGCAGCCGGTCGATCGCCTCGCGCCACCGGCCGCGGTACACCAGGTCGTTCCACTCGGGAATGAGGTTGTCGATCGGGCAGCCCATGGCCGACATGCAGAACGGAATGCCGCAGTCCATGCACCGCGCGCCCTGCTCCTTCAGTTGCTCGTCGAGTACGGGCAGGAGGAACTCGCGGAAGTCGGCAA
>SKJM01000014.1 GCA_007122045.1 Planctomycetales bacterium
AAATCGCCAGGCAAAGGAACAGCGACGGCAATCCGCCCAGGTTCGACAGCATGCGGATGCCGTCCAGCCGGGCGAAGGTGACCATGATCCAGGCCACCAGCCCGAGAATGGCCCCCCAGGCAATCTTCACGCCCATGGCCGGTTCGGGGCTTTCCGGAGAAATGCCCGTCGAACTGATCCCGCTCATGGCACTGACGTTCGAGTCGGCCGCGGTGACGAAGGAGAGAAACGCGGTGACCAGCAGGACGGGCACGAGCGCTCCGGCAAGGGGCAGGCGCTGCATGAAGGCGTACAGGACGCCTTCCGGGCCGCTCTCATGCAGAAAACCCGCCAGGTTCGCGCCCTCGTACAGTTCCGCATGCACGGTGGCGCCGCAGAAGACGGCCATCCACACGCCCGTGAACACGGCCGGCAGAACCACGTTGAACAGCAGGTAGGCCCGGACCGTGTAGCCGTAGGCGATCCGGCCGAGAAAGACGCCCATGACGGGCGCCCAGGCGAACCAGGCGGAGAACTGCATTTGCGTCCACTGCTGCGGCCAGGTCTCCTGATGCGCGGCGCCGGTGAACAGGACCCTTTCGAAGTAGTGGGCGAGGAAATGCCCGAATCCCTCGACGGAAAACCCGAGGATGAACCGGGTGGGGCCAAGCACCACGATGATGCCGAGCAAGAGGATCAGCAGCAGGGTGTTCACGTGGGACAGAATGCGGATGCCCTTCATGAGGCCGCTGACGGCCGACAGGGTGAACGCGCCGACGATCGTCGCAGTGAGCCCACCCAGCATGGCGTCGGACGGCGGCCCGGCGATGCCCAGCACGTGGTTCACGCCGCCGCCGAGCAGCATGACGGCGCCGGCCATCGCGGCGGCCATGCCCGCCACCAGGGTGTACAGGCACACGGCATCGACGAGTTGGCCGGCCGGGCCCTCGCTGTACGAGCCCAGCAGGGGCGAGAGCGGCGACGCCAGGCTGAACGGCTTCCGCATGTTGTAGTAGGCGAAGGCGAACATCAGGCCCACGATCGACCCGATGGCGTACGGCGTGCTGGTCCAGTGCAGGTAGACGGTCGAAATGGCAAACAGGGCGGCCTCGGGCGTGTTGGGTTCGGCTCCGGTGCTCGGCGGCGGCTCGTTCAGGTAGTACAGCGGTTCGACCGGCCCCCAGAACAACACGCCGATGGCAATGTTCGTGCACAAGATAATGGTGAATAGTTGCCACGGGGTCAGCAGGCGCCGGGCGCCCGGACCGCCGAGGACCGTCCTGCCGAATGGGGAGGCGCAAATGCCCGCACACAGCACCAACATGGCAAAGGCCAGCAGCGAGACGAGCCACCCGAACGTATTCAATACCCACTGGTACGCTCCGGTCATCACCGCCGTGAAGCGTTCGGCGTCGGCGAAGTTCAGCGCCACCATGGCCGCGCACAGCACGAACGGAGGCAGGAACACCAGCGGTTTGAGTTTCTTCATACGACCGGCCTCTTCCGGCAACCGGCTACCTGGATGCGCAGGGGACAGTCCCCCGTAAACGGTTACCACTCTCTATATGAGGTCTTGAGTGTAAAATCGCCACCAGCCGTCCCGGCCGTCGCGCCACGTGCGGTCGTCCTCGCGCAGCCGGGCCTCGACCGCGTCGCAGCGATCGAGCACGTCCCGGTCTTCAGCGAACTCTCTCTCACACCCGTCAAGTATTGAGCGGACCTTCCGGTGCGCCAACTCGTACCACCGGTCGTACGACTTGGCCGCGCGGCCCGTGAACTCGGAGTAGTACACGGCCTCCTTCATGTGCGCCAGGGTGTGCGGGTGGCCCAGGTAGTTGGTGCCCGGGCGGCCCTCCTGCCGGATCACGTCGAGGGCCAGGTGGTCGGCGTCGACTGCGGCGGCCGCCGCGGCGCCGCGGATCTGGCTCACCAGTTCGTCGACCAGCGCCAGGTGCTCCAGACTGATCAGGAGTGTCGAGTCGAGCAGGCCCGTGTTCACGAGGTTCGCCCCGGCCGCCAGTCCCATCTGCAGGCCCCACGCCGTTTCGACCGCCGCGCGGACGCCCGGCTGCCGGGCGCTGGAATTGCCCGCCTGCACCCGGCTGGGTAGCCCGTAGTGATCGGCCATTTGCACCACACAGGCGTTGAACACCGCCGATTCGAGGCTGCCCAACGAGATGTCGGCCACGCGCAGGTCCATTACGCCCGAAACCGACCCGTAGATGACGGGCGTGCCGGGGGCCAGAAGTTGCACGAGGATGACCCCCGCCATGACCTCCGCGTTGTGCTGTGCCAGGGCGCCGGCGATGGTCACCGGACCGGTGCCGCCCAGCATCACCTCCGGCGAGAACATGACGTAGCACTTCGGTCCGTAGTCCTCGACGGCCTGAACGATTTCCCGCACCTGCTCCGGGTGGTATTGCAGCGGGCTGATCGGGTTACACCAGACCAAGGGGGTGTCTTGTGCCAGCAGCGCCTCGGTTTGCCCGGCGCCGCACAGAATGGCGTGGCGCAGCAGCTCCATCTTCTCCAACGGCTTGAGCGTTTGCGGGCTGAGGATGCGGGGATTGTCTTCCCGGCCGTGCAGGATGTTCGCGTGGATGGCCGGCGGCTTGCCGCCCGGCCGAGCCCGCTGGCGCAAGCGGCTGCGAAGGTACTCCAGGCATACGTCGGTCTTTCGGTAATCGGGGAACTCGGTCCCCGCGTT
>SKJM01000113.1 GCA_007122045.1 Planctomycetales bacterium
CCCGTTGGCATCGCGGAACGCGCCCTCGAGGGGCCGAGTGGAGACAGCCACGTAACCGAGCGTTTCGTCAGCGCTGGGGGTTCCCGCGCCGGCCGTCTCGGCCTGCTCCATGGCGATTTGCGCGCCGTTCGCGTCCAGGTTGTGCACGGCTGCGGTCAGCCACGGCGTGGACGGGGTTCCCGGGGGAGTTCCCGCCTCGTTCACCATCGTCTGCACCTGGGCCAGCAGCGCCGGCGCATCGGCGAACACGCTGCCGAAAGTGATCGACTCCCACGTCTTCGTACCGCCCTTCTGCACCGTAGCGTCCGAACTGACGGTGCCGGCCTCGAGCACCCGCCCGTCAGGCAGGATGGCTCGGCCCGGCTCGATAGCGAACCAGGAAACGGTCATCGGGGCGTGGGGGCCGTCCTCGCCCGGCGGTTCGACGTGGATGACTTCGAACCCGGCGCTCGTCACATTGCGAATGCGCAGGTCGCAGGGGTCGCCGCCCTCGTTGGTCGGCAGGGCGAACACCACCGGGGCCACGCTAAACGGCTGCGCGAAGATGACCGTTTCGAACTCGGACCCGGTGGTTGTTTGCGGCAGCGCGATACTTCCCCCTTCGAGTTGAATGACGGCGCCCGAAACGGCGCGTGTGGCGGGAGACGCCAGAAGCCCCACGATGCAAAGGATAGCGGCCTTGTTGTGCCCGAACACGGTCTTCTCCTTTCGTTGATTGGGCCGCGAAGGTTGCGACCGGAGACAAGAACGAGTTGCCCGACTACCCATCGATTTTACCAGAAATCCCCGTAGGTTCAAGCCTCCGGACCGGAAAACGCGAATTTTTTTTCCGGCGGCCGGATTGTACCCGTCAACAGCGGCTCGCGTATCCCCTCTCGAGCCGTACGCCTGGAAACGGAAGGGCTTCCTACGTAAACGCCCGCTCAAAAAGCCGGCGGGTGTCGCGGGTGATGCGGTCGAAGTCGGCCAGTAGGGCCTCGGGGCCGGCGTAGTGGAGCAGGTGGGCCAGCTTGCTCAGTTCGGTCGGGTCGCTCGGCAGCCGATGGCGCTGGGTGGCGTTCATCAGCGAAAGCCGCCCTTCGACGGCGCGCAAAAAGCGGTAAGCGTCGGCGAGGGTTCGGGCGTCGGCGTCGGGCAGCAGCCCCGCCTCGCGGAGTCGGCCGAGGGCGTCGAGCGTGTTCGGCGTGCGGATTTCCGGCAGCTTCCGCCCGTGCTCAAGCTGGAGCAGTTGCACGAGGAACTCGACGTCGACGATGCCCCCCGGGCCGCGCTTCAGGTCGCGCTCGGCGGCGGTCTCCTCCAGGCGACTGCGCATGCGGCGCACCTCGTCGGCGTCGGCGCGGGTCCAGCGCCGGTCGAAGGCGGCATGGCCCACGGCCCGCCGCGCCGCCCTCGCCGCGCGGTCGGAACCGTACACCACCCGCGCTTTGCACAAGGCCTGCCGTTCCCACAATTGCCCGTGGCCCTCGGCGAAGTAGCGGGCGAACTCGTCGAGCGAGTTGGCCAGTGCGCCGCTGCGGCCGGTGGGCCGCAGCCGGGCGTCGACTTCGTACAGCCGCCCGTACGGGCTCAGCCGGCTGGTGGTCCGGATGATCCGCTGCCCCCACTCGCTGAAGAAGTGCTGGTTGCTGGTGGCGGTGGCGGGCGAGGCACCGGTATGCCCTTCGGCCTCGAAGAGGAACACGAGGTCGAGGTCGCTGTGGTAGTTCATCTCCCGGCCGCCGAACTTGCCCATGGCCAAGACGACGAACTCGCAGGGCTTCCCTTTGCGGCGGCCCTCGCCGACCAGCGGGGGGCCGAACTTCAGCACCAGGCGGGCGTATTCGCGCTGGGCGATCTGCGCGAGGCACACCTCGGCAATGCACGAGAGCGCGGCCGTGGTGGCCCGCACGTCCTCCTTGCCCAGCAGTTCCCGCACGCCCACGCGAAGCTGCTGGTCGTTCTTGAAGGCGTGCAGGATGGGATCGAGGTCCTCGGCCCCGCGGCACAGCTCGCGGAGCGCTGTTTCGAGGAACTCGCGGTCGGGCAGCTTGTCCAGCACGAGGCTGTCCATCAGGCCGTCGATCATGCCCGGGCTGCTGGTGAGGATGTTGCACAGGTACGGGCTGTAGGCGCACAGCTTCACGTACAGCTTCAGGCTGGGCTCGTTGAAGCTGAACAGTTCCCACAGGACCCCCTTGCCGCCCAGCGAGGCGCTGACGTTGTCGAGGTTGACCAGGGTCGAGTCGGGATCGGGCGTGGCGGCGATGGCGCGCAGCAGGTCGGGCGCGATGGCCGCCAGGAAATGCCGGCATCGCCGGGTGGAAAGGAAGCTGCTCCGCTCCTCGGCCAGCGACGTCAGGATGCGGTGCGCCTGCTTCACGTCGCGGAACCGGTAGCGGCCGAGCACCTCGGCGACGCGCTGCTCGCCGGGGTCGGGATCGAGCACGAGGTCGACCTCGGCTTCGGTTCGGGCGTCGTCGCGGAAGGCACCGTGGAGCAGGTGGTCGAGGATGCGGCGGTTCAGCCGGGTGCGTTCGGCGAAATCGGCCTCGAACTGCTCGAGGGCCACGCCATGGTCGTTGTCGCGGTAGCCCAGACGCCGGGCCAGCTTGCGGAGTTCGTCGGGCCGGGTGGGCAGCGCGTGCGTTTGCAGGTCGAACATCACTTGCAGCAGGTGCTCGATGCGACGCAGGAAGC
>SKJM01000630.1 GCA_007122045.1 Planctomycetales bacterium
CGCGCGACCGCCGGCAACTCGAATTGGCCCAGGCCGGCGCGCTGATGGCCATGGAGCAGTCGAACGCGGCCGCGGCCATTCTGATCGGCCTGTCCGACGGCGCCGACGAACCGGTCGCCCGCCAGGCCATGACCATGCTGGGCACCCTGCGGCTGGAGGGCGGCAACACCCAGCAGGGCTTCACCTTCCTGCGCCGCGCGCTGGAGGAAGGCGACCCGATCGATTGGCCCGGCCGGGCCGGCGCCGAAGCCGACCTGGGGCTGGCCTACCTGCTGATGGGTGACGAGGCGTCGGGCTTGAAGTGGCTCCGTCGCGCGCAGGCCCGATTCGAAGCCGACGGCGACCACGACCTCCTCCTGCGAAGCCTGGAAAACGAGTTGGCCTACATGGAGCAAACCAAGAAGAGAACCGAGGCCAAAGCGCTCCGGCAGCGCATCGCAACACTCGAAGCCGACGGCCAACCCGTGCAAACAGCCCGCTGGTTCGGCGGCCTCACACCTTTTTCACGTTGAGCGCGTAAGGTGCGTGGTTCTGGGCGCGGTAGCGACCAGGTTCACCCACTCGGCAAAACCATCGCTGGGGCCCCAAGACGAACAGAACGCGTGGGTGAAGTAAGTCTGCTCGGACAGACGGAACCACCCACCCTACATTCTCACACCTCTTCCGCGTTCAGGTCGAGTAGTTCGGTGTCGTACTGTTCTTCGAGTTGGTGCACCTTCTGGGCCAGTTCTTCGTCCTGCTCGACCACGCTGGAAACTTCCAACTCCCATTGCGTGCTGGCCGTCCGCAGTGAGGCCAGGTCGAGGGGAAGTTGAAGGATCTTGGCCAGCCGCCGGGTGACGGCCTCGATGCTCATCGGGTTGGTGCCCTGCAGGTAGCCGGGAATCTCGGCCACGAGCGAGGCCATTTCGAGCTGCGCGGAGCCGGCCTGGGTCATCAGGTAGTTGGTGAAGGAACTGGGCCCTTCGTATACGCTGCGGCGCAGCCCGTAACGCTCCATCTCAGCCCGCAATGCCTTGTGCGAGCAGGTGCAGAACAGGCGCGGTTCCCGAGTGTGGGGCACGGTGCCGCCGAAGGAGCCGACGAAGAGGATGCGGCGCAGGCCCACCGCGTGGGCAAGGTGGAGGATGCACTCGCCGAAGTTGCGCCACCGGAGGTTCGGCTCCTTGCCGACGAAAAGCACCAGCTGGGCCGGGGGGTGCGCGTAGAAGGTGTTCTGCGGCATTTCGACGCGCCCAACGAGTCCGTCCTCGATCTTCGTATAGGGCCGGAACAGGGCGGTGATTTCCATCGAGCCGGGGAAGTTGTAAATGTAAAACGGCTCGGGATCGATCTCGGCGAACGACTCGGCCTCGAGCAGGTGGACCAGCCGCTGCACGGTGCCGGTCGATACGTCGCCACCGTCCATCCAGCCGGTGAAGGCCAGCACGAGGGTACCGCCCTCCAGGCGAGGGCGCCGGTCCATCTGCAATGAAGAAGGCTGATTTGGCATGATACTGCCATTGTACCACCCCTGGTCCATGGAGCGAGGGAGGGTGGCCGGCCGCCGCGCCGTCCGCTGCCGACCACCCCCTTGTCGTGGTCTGCCGGGCACGGTACACTGGGCAATGCCGCGATAGGATTCGTTTTCATTGAAGGTGGGAGGCGCCTGCTTGGAGGCAGCGATGCGATACGTCGTAGGAATCGACGAGGCCGGCTACGGGCCGAATCTGGGACCGTTGGTGGTGACCGCCACCGTCTGGGAAACGCCCGATGACGCCACGGAAGACGGGCTGTACACGCTACTGGACGGGGCGGTGGTTCCCACCGCCGGACAGGCCGCCGGAAGCAACGGCCGCCGAGTGGCCATGGCCGATTCGAAGAAGCTATACCAGCCGGGCGGCGGGCTGCGGAACCTGGAGCGGGGGGTACTCGCCGCGCTGGGCACGCTAGGCGCCGAGGTCGATCTGTGGTCGGAGGTGTGGGACGCCCTGGTGCCCGACTCGTTGGCCACGCTGGCCCGCATCCCGTGGTACGCCCAGTACGACGAGCCGGTGCCCATCGACGCCCCGGCCGGCGACCTCGGTGCGCTCAGTGCGGGTCTTTCCGCCGCCTTCGCCGTCGGCGGCGTGCGCCTCCGCGCCATCATCAGCGAGGCCGTGTTTCCCGCCCGCTTCAACGAACTGGTGGTGATCCACGATACGAAGGGCGCCGCGCTGTCGCACCTGTCGCTGCGGTTGGCCGCTCGGGCAACGGCGGAGTTGGCCGGCGGCCCCATCGCCGTGGTGTGCGACAAACACGGCGGGCGGAACCGCTACCGCCGGGTCGTCGAGGAACATTTTCCCGACGCGCTGGTGGAAATCCACGGCGAGAGCCGCCAGCGCAGCGTATACCGGTTCGGACCGCCCGAGCGCCGCATTTGCGTGAGCTTTTGCGCCCGAGCCGAAACGTGCCTGCCCGTGGCCCTGGCGTCGATGACCTCGAAGTACCTCCGCGAGTTGGCCATGCGGGCGCTGAACGGGTTCTGGTGCGGCCGCATTCCGGGATTAAAGCCGACGGCCGGCTACCCGGCCGACGCGCCGCGATTCCGCCGCGACATCGCCGAGGTGCAAGCGGCGCTGGGGGTGGCCGACCACGTCTTGTGGCGAAACCGTTAGCCGGCGCCGGGAGAAGTCTGGATGAGCAACGTGTAC
>SKJM01000011.1 GCA_007122045.1 Planctomycetales bacterium
GTAGCTCAGTTGGTAGAGCGCGTCCTTGGTAAGGACGAGGTTCATGGGTTCGAGCCCCATCAGCAGCTTTTTTGTGGGTCGGCCGCCGCAAGGCGTTTCGGGCGGCGGTCCGGCCAAGGTACTTCAAACGACCCGCTTCGTTAGACGCAGGGAGAACCAGCAAACATGGCCAAGGAAGTTTTCCAACGGACGAAACCTCACGTCAACGTGGGGACTATCGGTCACATCGACCACGGCAAGACCACATTGACGGGCGCCATTTTGGCGGTGCAGCAAGAGAAGGGCATGGCGAAGTTCAAGTCCTATGCCGACATCGCCAAGGGCGGGACGGTCCGCGACGCGACAAAGACGGTGACCATCGCCGTCGCCCATGTCGAGTACGAGTCCGACAAACGGCACTATGCTCACATCGACTGCCCCGGGCACGCCGACTTCATCAAGAACATGATTACCGGGGCGGCCCAGATGGACGGGGCCATCCTGGTGGTGTCGGCGGCCGACGGGCCCATGCCGCAAACCCGCGAGCACGTGCTCCTGGCCCGCCAGGTGAACGTTCCCGCCCTGGTGGTCTTCCTGAATAAAGTCGACCTGGTCGACGACGAGGAGCTGCTGGAACTGGTGGAGTTGGAGCTTCGGGAGCTGCTTTCGGACTACGGGTTTCCGGGCGACGACGTGCCGATCATCCGGGGCGACTCCCTCTCGGCGTACAACAACCCGGCCGATCCGGAAAAGACCAAGTGCATCCAAGAACTCATGGATGCCATCGACTCGTACATTCCGGAGCCGACCCGCGCCACCGACAAGCCGTTCCTGATGGCCGTCGAAGACGTGTTCTCGATCGAAGGCCGCGGCACCGTGGCCACGGGGCGCATCGAGCAGGGCGTGATCAAGGTGGGCGAAGAGGTCGCGATTGTCGGCTTCGGCGAACAACCGCGGAAGACCACCTGCACCGGCGTCGAAATGTTCAACAAGGTGCTGCAAGAAGGCGTGGCGGGCGACAACGTCGGCTGCCTGCTCCGCGGCGTCAAGCGCGACGACATCGAGCGAGGCCAAGTGCTGGCCAAGCCCGGCTCCATCACGCCGCACACGCAGTTCGAGGCCGAGGTCTACGTCCTGTCGAAGGATGAAGGCGGCCGGCATACGCCGTTCTTCAGCGGCTACCGGCCCCAGTTCTACTTCCGCACCACCGACGTGACCGGCACGGCCAACCTGCTGGGCGATGCGGAAATGTGCATGCCGGGCGACAACGTCAAGCTCCAAATCGAGCTGATCGCGCCGATCGCCATGGACGAGAACGTGCGTTTTGCCATCCGTGAAGGCGGGCGCACCGTCGGCTCGGGCGTGGTCACCAAGATTTTGAAGTGAGGGAACCACGGCCGTGGCCGACGGCACCGAGCCCTCCGCGGCGAGAGGCCGCGTTTCCGGCGGGAGCGCGTGCCGCGGGGCCTTAGGGGTGTAGCTCAATTGGTAGAGCACCGGTCTCCAAAACCGGCGGTTGGGAGTTCGAGTCCCCCCGCCCCTGTTTGTGACGACCGCAGGTTTTTTACGGCGGATATTTTATGCGTACCAGGGGGCCATCCGAGTGATCGCGTTTCTCCGGGAGTTAGGCCAGACCGGCATTTACAAACGAAGCCAGGGGCGGATTGCGCGCCAGGTCACCTTCGCGGCGATGGCCCTGGTGGTCGCCATCGGGTGCTGGCGGCTCAGTGAAACCCTGGACCAGGTGCAGCCGGCGCTCCGTTACGGCATTCCGGCCGCCCTGTTGGCGCTGAGTGTATGGATTGCGTATCGGATCGTCAACGTTCCCGGAGTCGCCGATTTCCTGATCGCCGTCGAGGCGGAGATGAACAAGGTCTCCTGGCCGACGCGAAGCGAGTTGATTCGCGCGTCGATGGTCGTGTTGATCACGATTTTCGTCCTCGCCGCGATTCTGGCCGCCTTCGACCTGTTTTGGAGCGGGGTCTTCCGAGGCCTGGGGATCATTCGTGAACGCGCAGAGGAGCAGGCTCTTCTGCCCGGCCCGGCCCGGGTCGATCCGCCCCTCGCCGGTCGCCCCGACCGCGATGTTTGTCCTCGCGACGGTCCCGACGATGTGCGGCGGGCCTGGAGCAATGCCGTCCCGGCATGGGGGATCACGTGAAACGCCCGCGGCGCGGCGGACGCGAGAGGCAACGCCGCCGGCGGGGCGAGAGCCTATCCGTAATAGCAGGGTATGCAGCATGGTGGGCAACTGTCCGCGCGAGAGAACTCCGGCGTGAATGACCAACCGAACGACATGACCGAACGGAACGAACCGAAGGCCACCCACGAAGTCGGCAATCCGGCCTCGGAACCGGCTGCGCCGGACGCGGCGCCGCCCCCCGAGACGGCCGCCCCGGAAAGCGCGCCCGCCGAGGCCGAGCCCAAGTCCGACAACATGGATTGGTACATCCTCAAGGTGCAGAGCAACCGCGAGGACTCCATCCGCGAGGGGCTGGTGCGGCGGATCAAGATTGCCGGGCTGGATTACTACTTCGGCGACATCATCGTGCCGACCGAAAAGGTGACCGACCTGAAGGGCGGGAAGAAGCGGGTGGTGAAGCGGAAGCTGTACCCGGGATACCTGGTCGTCCAAATGGAGATTACCGACGACACGTGGTTCCTGGTGCGCGACACGCCGGGCATTGGCGAC
>SKJM01000465.1 GCA_007122045.1 Planctomycetales bacterium
GAAGCGGCCGCGGCGCGGCTGGCCGAAGCGAACGCCGACCTGGCGCAGTGCCGGGAGCACCGGCAGGAGCTGGCCCAGCGGCACAGTGCGGCCACCGAACGCGCCGGGCTGCTCGAGGAGCTTCAACAGCGCCAGGAGGGGCTCGATGCCGGCGTGAAGGAGGTGTTGGCCGCCGCTGCCCGACCGGAAGCCGGACCGTTCGGCGCCGTCTGCGGTGTGCTGGCCGATCTGCTCCAGGTGAGCGTGGAAGCCGCCCCGCTGGTCGAGGTGGCGCTGGGCCCGGCGGCCCAGTGCGTCGTGGTCGAAACCCGCCGGCCGCTGCTCGACTACTTGCAGGAGCAAAGCCCGCGGTTCGCCGGGCGCGTGGGGTTCCTGTGGCTGGACCATGCCGGCCCCGCGGCGCCGGAGAGGGCCGGGGGGCTGGACGGCCTGCCGGGCGTGATGGGCCGGGCCGACCGCTTCGTCGAGGTCGAGCCCCGCCTCCGACCCCTGGTGGCGCGCTTGCTGGGCGGCACCTGGATTGTCGACAACCTCGGCCGGGCCCTCGAGTGGGCGGAACGGGCCCCGCAGGCAAGCTTCGTCACCCTCGCCGGCGAGTTCCTCCATGCCGACGGCGCCCTGAGCGTCGGCCCGCGGCACGAGGCCACCGGGCTCATCTCGCGGCGCAGCCAGCTTCGGGCCCTGGGCGAGCAGCTTGCCGAGATGCAAGCCCAGTTGGAACGCTGCGACGCCGACCTCGCCCGGCTCGACGCCGTGCGCACCGGCGCCGAAGCCGCCGTCGCCGGGGCGCGCGAAGCGCAGCAGCAGGCGGCCGACGCCCTGGCCGCCCACCGGTTCCGCACCACCGGCGCCGAGCAGCAGCGCGAACAGCTTGCCGAGCAGCGCGCCGCGCTGGCGGCGGAACTGGAGGCCGTCGGATCGCAGCACCGAGCGGCCACGGCCCGGCTGGATGAAGTGGCCGCCCGGCGCACCGACATCGAATCGAACCTGGCGGGCCTGGAGGCGCAGTTGGCGGGCCTCGACGAGCAGGTCGCCCGCGTCGAAACCCAACGCCAATGCCAGGAGCGCGAAACCACGCAAGTCAAGGTGGAACTGGCCAAGAGCGAGGAGCGCCTGCGCAACCTGCACGCCCGCCGGCGCCAGTTCGACGAGCACCACCGGGAGCGGCGCCGGGCCATCGCCGATAGCCGCGAGCGGCTGACCCAATCGCTCCAGCGGGCCGATGCCGCCCGCTGGGCCATCCTGCGGGCCGAGTCGGAGGTGGCCGAGCTGTATCTCCGCAAGGAATCGTTTCACACGGAAACCGTGCTGCAGTTGAACGAGCGGGAGCAGTCGCGCAGCCGCCGCTCCACGCTGACCGACCGGGTGCAGAAGGCCCGCGCCGCCATCCGCCGGCTCGAGGAGCAACTGCACGAACAGGAGTTGGCCGCCAGCGAGGTGCGCCATAAGCGGTCGGCCATGGCCGACCGCCTGCGCGACGACTACGGCATCGAACTGGCCGAACTCGAACACGAACCGACCGACGAGGAGCAGCACGAGCGCGAGCGGGTTCAGGAGGAAATCGACGACCTGCGGCGGAAGATCGGCAACCTGGGCAACGTCAACCTCGAAGCCCTCGAAGAACTCGAGCAGCTCGAAGGCCGGCATCAGGGCCTGTTCCAGCAGCACCAGGACCTGGTCAAGGCCAAGGACGCGCTGGTGCGCATCATCGACAAGATCGACACCGACAGCCGGCGGCTGTTCTCGGAAACGCTGGAGACGGTGCGGGGGCACTTCCAGACGCTCTTCCGCGACCTGTTCGGCGGCGGCCGGGCCGACATTGTGCTCGACGAGGGCGTCGATATTCTCGACAGCGGCATCGAGATCCTCGCCCGCCCGCCCGGCAAGGAGCCCCGCAGCATCTCGCTGCTCAGCGGCGGCGAGAAGACGCTCACGTGCGTGGCCATGCTCCTGGCCATCTTCCGGAGCCGACCCAGCCCCTTCTGCGTGCTCGACGAGGTGGACGCCGCGCTCGACGAGGCCAACATCGACCGCTTCATCAAGGTGCTCCAAGACTTCCTGGCCTGGACCCAGTTCATCATCGTCACCCACTCGAAGAAGACGATGACCTGCGCCAACACGCTCTACGGCGTCACGATGCAGGAGTCGGGCGTGTCGAAGCAGGTGTCGGTCCGCTTCGAAGACGTCAGCGAAGGCGGCGAAATCAGCCCGGAAGCGCTGGCCGATCAGCAAGAAACGCAAGCCGCGTAGGGCCGGCGCACAACCCCATGGCGCAAAACGACGACTGGCGCAGTCTGTATCCGTTTCGTTCGCACGAGCTGCGGCTCGGCGGGCTCCGGTATCATTATGTCGACGAGGGCGCCGGGAAGCCGCTCCTGCTGGTCCACGGCAACCCGACCTGGTCGTTCTACTGGCGCGAACCGATCCGCGCGCTCCGCGACGAGTACCGGCTGGTGGCGCCGGACCATATCGGCTGCGGGCTTTCCGACAAGCCGGCGCCGGCCGAGTATCCCTTCACGCTGCGGCGGCGCATCGACGACCTGGGCGCCCTGATCGAATCGCTCGATCTGCGCGGCGTCACGCTGGTTGCGCACGATTGGGGCGGGGCGATCGGGCTGGGGGCCGCCGTCGAGGCGCCGCAGCGGTTCGACCGGCTCGTGCTGTTGAACA
>SKJM01000372.1 GCA_007122045.1 Planctomycetales bacterium
CGAGGTCTGGCTGGATGTGTACACCGTCACCGGCCAGCGGCGGCAGCAGGAGGGCGGCGGCAATGGCCGCCGGCAGGAAGCGTTTTGCATGCATGGGACTGTCTCCTCAGAGCCCGTAATATGGCCCCGGCGTGTGGTCCTATTCCCCTCGAACGCTTGCTCAACGTGAGCGGCACCCAGTTCCGCTTGACGTGCGACACTCTGGCGTCCCTGAAAGGTCGTTGATGCCGGGATTCCGATCTGGGCGTGAAGCGCGAACCGCGCCATACGATCGTTCGGATTCCCTATCGGACCTTCATGCCGTTCGTCTTGGACCTCATTCCTCCAGGTACCTCGCCTCCAGGTAGTACGCCCCGCGGGAAGTGCCGTCGGCGTCGACGAGCCACGTCTTGATCTCGGTGTCGCCGCCCGGCACTTCCACTTCGAAGCGAACGCCGGTCGCGTCGGACGGCACCGGGCGCGTTTCGTCGATGTGTTCGCCGATGCGCAGCCGGGCCTCGGCGGCGGTGAGCGGGAAGGCGGCCACCTCCGGCCGCTCGCGCAGCACGAAGGCGTACCGGCCAGCCCGCACCGCGCGAACCCGCCACGGCCCGTTGCTCGCCGGGCGCCGCACGACGTGCGGCTGGTTCCAGGGGATCTGCCGGATGTCGGGCGTCATCCAGTCGTGGCCGGTCAGTTCCACCGGGTTCTCCTGTGCGGCGCCGATGTACAGCAGCGTCGTCTCGTCGAACCGCCGGCTGATGTCGGCCCACCATTGTTCGTACTCGGCCCGCAGCCACTCGGCCACCTCCGGATGCTCGTCGATGAGGTTGTTCTGCTGGCCGGGGTCCCGGCCGATGTCGTACAGTTCGCGGTTGTCGACGAACCGCCAGCGGTCGGTCATCACCGAGGTGTTGCGCCATTTGATCGGGTCGATCACCCGCTGGTTGTGCAGGAAGATGGTCCGCTCGGGCCAGTCCTCCTCGTTTCCGCTGAGCAGGGGCACAAGCGAGCGGCCGTCGAACTCGACGCCCTCGGGCGGGTCAATGCCGCACAGTTCCAGCAGGGTGGGCATGATGTCGATATGGGCGGTGATGGGCCGCACGTCGCGTCCGCCCACAATGCCGCCGGCCGGGTAGTGGATGTAGCAGAACAGCCGATGCCCGCCGTCGTAATGCGAGCCCTTCGCGCCGCGCATGCCGGCGTTGAAGCGTTCGGACCATTCCGCCCGCCGGTCGGGCGGCCACGCGCCGGCGCCCATGCAACTGCCGTTGTCGCCCATGAACACCAACACCGTATTGTCCATCAGCCCCCAATGCTCCAGCCGGTCGAGCAGCACGCCCAGGTTATCGTCGATGTTGGTAATCATGCCCCAGAAGATCTTGAGTCGATCCGGTTCGTCCAAGTCGTCGTACCGCGCGCGGTAGCGCTCCGCCACGTGCGGCCGGGTCTGGTGCGCGGCGTTGGTGGGCAGGTACACGAAGAAGGGCTCGTCGCGGTTCTCGCGGATGAACCGCAGGGCCTCGCGGAACCAGACGTCGGTGCAGTAGCCCTGGAACGGCCGCCACGAGCCGTTGTCGTTGTAGTGGTCTTCGAAGTAGTCGTTGCCCCAATAGTCGGGCGTTTGGCCCACGCCGCCGGCGAAGTGGACAATCGCGTCGTCGAAACCGCGAAAGCGGGCGCCGTAGGGGTACGTGTCGCCGAGGTGCCATTTCCCATATGCCCCCGTACGGTAGCCGGCGGCGCGGAACACGTCGGCGATGGTCGTCTCGTCCTCGCGGAGCATCTGGCGCCCCATGATCGTATGCCACACGCCGACGCGGCCGGAATAGCGGCCGGTCATCAGCGCCGACCGGGTGGGCGAGCAGGTCGGGTCGACGTGGAACTGCGCCAGGCGGACGCTTTGCTCGAACAGGCGGTCCATGTTCGGCGTGATCACGTGCGGATGCCCGTGCGCGGCGATGTCGCCGTACCCCTGGTCGTCCGTCATGATCAGAATCACATTCGGCCGCTCCGCCGCCTGGGCCACCGACGCGCCCGAGCACGCCATCGCTAGCATACACATCCAGTGGGTCCACTTCATGTTACACCTCCGTTAGCAGGTTCTGTTACGCGTCGCATTATGCCCGTGCGGCAGAGGATCGTTGGAGTTCACGCTTCAGCGTGCGAAACCGGCATTAGCCGAATCGCGCACACCGCGGCGCGAACTCCCACCGGCCCACCGCCGGCGCCGCATGCCTGCGGTTGCACCTCGTGCCATTGTAACTGCCGCGAAAACCGATACAAGCGCCCATTGTCCGGGCGTGCATTGAAGGTGGCCGCCTTTCTGGAACCGCCGCAGGGGCCGTCATCGAGAAGATTCTCCGCCACTGCGGCCTATTGATTCCGTCGACGCCCCGAGCCCCACCGCCGAAACACGGCTGGGTCGATGAGCCGGGTGCCGACCGGGACAGCCAGCCGATTTCGCCCGAGCAGTCCGGGGAACTGACCTTCGTCGAGCTGAACGAGTTTCTTGCGACCTTCTGAGCAGCCCTCTGATTTTGCCCTCTCGGCAAGTCGGCCCGTGGAAGGTACGTTTGCGCGGGCGAGTACCTCCCCGTGCGGATCGCTACGGTTGAAACCGGGCCTGGATTTTTGGGTGTCAATTTTCACGTTTTCCACATTCACCCCCCCCACCTTTACCCCC
>SKJM01000092.1 GCA_007122045.1 Planctomycetales bacterium
ACCCCGTCGATGACCAGCGCGGCTTTGGTGGCGGCATAGATGCGTTCCCAGGCATATTCCGCTTCCAGGATGGGGCTGTTGTCGATTTCTTTCCAATCGTAGCCGTTGTCGCTAACGGCAAGCCTGGTGTGTTTGCCAAGCATGGTAAACATCCACCATTTGCCGTCGTGGCGGATCACCCCGCCCGGTCCGGGCGTGCCTGCCGCCGCCGGCAGAATCGGATTCCCGGCATACCGTTTCCACGGCCCCACGAGCGGGCCCCAGTCGGCGTCCTGCGCGTCCGTGGGCGGCTTCGGCGGTTCCGCCGCTTCCGAAACGGCGGCCGCGGCACCGCCCAACAGGAGTGCCGCCGCGCAGGAGTCTTCGAGAAAACGGCGTCGAGTCAACGTGCGTGAAACTATTGGGGTCATGATATCGGTTCCTATTCTGCGAGTAGGATGGGCCTTTCCAGCCCGTCAGGTCAAGTGGGATAGGCTCCAGCCTGTCAGGTCAAGTGGTCTAGGCTTGCCGCCAGGTCCAAATTGACAGGCTCGAAGCCTATCCCATGTCACCCTACGGCGCGGGCGGGATGTCATATTCGACGTACATTCGGCGCCCCCCGGACTCCACGACCAGTTCCAGGCCGCTCCGGGCGGGATTCTGGTATTGGAGGGGCACGAAGCTCTTGGCTTCCGCGTCCATGTCGTCGACCGGTTCGCCGCAGTACACGGCCGCGCGGTACCGGCCCGGCATCAGGCCGTCGCCGCGGGTGTAGGTCATCACGGTGAAGTGGCCCTGGGTGTCGAAGAACGCGCGGCCGGCGCGGCGGGGGAAGCCCTCGGCCGGCTCGACGGGGGTGAACACGATCAGTCCCGCCGCCGGCCAATCGCCGCCGCCCAGGGTCACCCGGCCGCTCACCGGCACCGTCTCCGGCCTGCCCGAGCCACAGCCGAGCAGCAGAAGGCAAAAGGCGGAAGGCAGAATGCAGCGTACGAAAGTGAACCGTCGGCAGGTCCCGGCGCCCCCAACACCACCGCATGCATAATCCCTCATGTTATCCCCTAACGTTCGATTTCCCATACCCCACCTTCCAACTACTAATCCGGCACCGAGGCGATCTCGCCGCCGGCCTTCGTGCCCAAGGCGTTGAAGAGCCGGTAGTCGATCGTCTCAGGAAAGAAATGGACGCTGCCGTCGACCATGGCGAACTGGGCGCCGCCGGGGTGCCGGCTCTTGAAGCCCATGGTGTGCTGCCAGTTGGCCAAGCCGCTGGCTCCGGCCGAGTCGATCCCCTCGTCGCTCATCATGTTGTTGATGGGTATGTGGGTGGCGCAGCCGGGAAAGTTGTTTACGTACGCGCCGTTGAACACGCTGTGGCCCGGCAGTGTCTCGCCCAACAGAATGGTGTTCGACAGCCCGTCGGACACGGCCGAGAACCGCACGCTGGTCGGGTGGCGGGCGAACATGCCGGGAAAACCGGCGCCGGGCCGGCCGAAGTCGAGCCCTTGGCAGCAGTAGTTGTCCGGGTCGCTGGCCGTGTAGCGGGGTTCCTCGCAGTACATGCACCCCCCGGACCCACTCCGCCGGTCGTGCAGCGGCCCCATCGACGGCGCGTACCACAGCCCGTGGCAATCAGCCGGGTTCTTGTCCTGCTGGGTCCGGTCCGGCAGGATCGGGTCGGACCCCTGGGGATCGCTCGGGCAGATGAACGTGGGTACCGCGGTGGTCACCGCCGTCCGGTTCGCCGGGTCGTTCATCGCCCGGTTGAAATCGAACTGGTCGTACAGAGGCTGCTGTTCCAGGTAGGGCAGGATCATGGCCGAAGCGGTGGCGGTGCGGGCGTACGTGTAGCCGCACATGAACGGCAGGGTGCGGTGTGCCGTATGGTAGTTGTGCATCGCCAGGCCGAGCTGCCTCAAGTTGTTGCTGCACTGCATGCGGCGGGCCGCTTCCCGCGCTGCTTGCACCGCCGGCAGCAACAGCGCAATCAGAATGCCGATGATGGCGATGACCACCAGAAGTTCAACGAGCGTAAAACCCGATTTTGGATTTTGCACTCGAGATTTCGGACTATCCACAAGCATGATTTCCTCCATGTTCGCACGGCCCATTCCGGCCCGCAGCGGCGTTCGTGGCAGCCGGCCGGTTTGCGCGGGAACGCCAGCCCGCGCACGCCCTCGCATTGCCGCCGGCTTTTCACCTTGCCTGCCTCCGGCGCAGTAGCACCGCCAAGCTCGCCATGATCAACAGCAGCAGCGACGACGGCTCGGGAATGGTAAACGCGCTGACCCCAAAGTTCATGACTGCGTTCACTTGGGGAGCCGTCAGCGCCCGGTCGAAGATGGCGAAATCGTCCAGTTCGCCGTCGAAGAACACCTCGCTGGAGCCACTTCGAACCCGTCGGCCGAGCGTAAACAGGTCGGCATCATTGAAAAACCAATGATTGTTGTACGAGCTTCCCGCCGGCAGGCCGTTGAGGTAAATGTCGTCGATCGCTCCGCCGGCGCCGAACACGAACGCGAAGTGGGCGAACTCGTCGGTATCGAGCCCGTTCAACAGCGATTCGGTGATGCGTTGCTCGTTGAGTGTACCCAAGGACGAGTTCGCCCCGACCAGCAGGCCGTTGTCGCGGTCCAGCCCGATGCTGAACTGCAAGTCGTTCATGTTGTAGCTTGCCAGAATGCCCCGCGCCGGCGTGCCGGTCCAATTGTCGGTCTTGGCCCAAAACGCGACGGTAAAGTCGTCGCTTGCCCCGGGCAGGTTCCCGCCGTCGGCGATGCTCACGTAATCGGAACTGCCGTTGAACTGAAGCGCCCGATCGAACACGCCGGGCACCGATCGTGCGTCGAAGGTGAACCCGCTGCCGATGAGCGCGCCGTGGCTGCCCCCGCTGGTGGCATCGTAGGCGGTGGTTCCGGTCGTTTCGTCCAGGGAGAGGTGCATGCGTGCCGAAAACGGCACGCGCACTGCCTCGAGCACATGATGAGCGATCTGCTGGCCGGTCAGGGCGGTGTCGTAAATCGCCACTTCATCCATTCGGCCCTCATAAAACCCCGTGTTGGTACCGCCGCCACGATGGTACCCCATGCGCACTGCGGTATCGTTGCTGTGGATCGACGCCGGCACGCCGGTAGTCCGTTCGCCGCGGAGCGTGCCGTTGATGTAAACCTGCATGAAGTTGTCGTCCCCGCTCGGGCTGAACGTGGCGGCCAGGTGGGTCCACTGCCCGGTGGGAACGGTTGCCGTCGAATCGACATAGACATTGCCTGCCGAAGTGCCCGTCGGGTTCGCGAAGAACCGCGCCTTGCCGTCACTGAGCACCTGCAACAGGTAGGACCGTTTGTTGTTTCCCGTATCAAACTTCCCAACGATGCTTTGCGTTTGGAGCACGTCGGGGTTCACCCATGCCTCGAGCGTCAGCGCGCCGGTGATTTCGTACTGCGACTTGCTGTTGATAAACACCAGGTCGTTGTTGCCGTCGAACCAGGGGGCGCGGTTGTCGTCGTCGAAGCCGGGAAAGGCGGGTGGGCGCGGCCCTTCCGCGCCGAGCATGGAACCGGGAACGTTGCCGAAGTCGTAATAACCCCGGCCCGAATCCTCCTGCACCGGCGCCCCGGTTGCGTAGTTGTAAATGGGGCCGATCAGCCCGCTGCCGCCCGCATGCGTTTCGTTCATTCGCCAGTAGCCCACCGGGCTGTCGGCCAGGACGGCGTTGACATACGCGGCGTGGGCGGGCACGGCGGCGAGCGCCGCCAGGCCGACCATCGTCATCAGCCCACACACAAGAGCGCTTCGGATTCTGCGAAAAGCCATGGTTGAACCTCCATCGCGAAATGGGAACGAACCGGTTACAAGGTGAACTTCCGTTTCATTAGAATCCATTGCGGCACAAGAAGCAAGGAGGTATTTTGCGAAAAAATCAGGGGTTCTTTGCGATGCATGGGACGCACGGGTCCGGTTGCCCTTCAAAAAAGACGGGACCGTCCGAATGTTCGCAGCACCAAGGACAGGTGGCCCTGGATGGTGTCCGGCAACGGCGCGGCGATGTAAAATGGGGCTCGGTTTTCGCCCCGGAGGGGCCGGGAGGATGCGGCCACGGGTGGGGCGGCGGGGCGGCCCCGTCGCCGCCACGCGCGGAACCCGTCGAAGAGGCGGCCCCCAATTCCCAATTCGCCCCATAGCGGCGACGGAGCGGTTATGTCCAAGCGAATCAAACGCGTAGCCCTGGCGGTGCCCATTGGCGTGCCGCACTTGGAGCGGGCGGTGGGCGGGTTCCTGGAATACGCCGCCCGCCACGGCCGGTGGCGGCTGGCCACCAGCCCGGAATCGCCCATCCTGTCGCTCGACGGCCTGCGCGGTTGGCCCGGCGACGGGGTGCTCGCCTTCATCAACACGCCCGCCGAGGCCCGCACCATCGCACGGCTCGGCCTGCCGGCGGTGAACATCTCCGGCGCGCTGCAGCGCAGCCCGGTGCCGAGGGTCCGGGTGGACGACCGCGCGGTCGGCCGCCTGGCCGCCGAGCACCTGTTGGACCGCGGGTTCCGCCAGTTCGCCTATTACGGGGTCGAGGGCGTGTGGTACGCGCAACTGCGCGGCGAGGGGTTCCGCGAGGTGGTCGAGCGGGCCGGGGCCGAGTGCAACGTGTTCCTGGCCCCTTCCACCCTCGGCCGGCGCGCGGCGTGGAGCCAAGTGGACCGCCCGCTGCGGGCGTGGCTGAAGTCGCTGCCGTTGCCCGCCGGCGTGTTCGCTTGCAGCGATTACCGGGCACGGCTGATCCTCGAGGGCTGCCAGGAGTTGGGCCTGGCCGTGCCCGACGACGTGGCCGTGCTGGGCGTGAACAACGATACGATTGCCTGCGAGTTCTGCGAGCCGCCGCTTTCGAGCGTTTCGCGCAGCTCGGAGCGGGTGGGGCGCGAGGCGGCGGCGCTGCTCGGGCGGCTGATGGCCGGCAAGCCCTCGCCGGAAGCCGACGTGCTCGTCCCGCCCGACGGCGTCGTGTGCCGGCGCTCGACCGACCAGTTCGCGCTGGGCAACGCGAACGTGGCAGCGGCCGTGCGCTACATGCACGAGCATCTGTCGGAGGCGATTTCCATTGGCGCGTTCGCCCGGGAGCACGCCATTTCCCGCCGCACCTTGGAGCACGCGTTCCGCGAAATCCTGGGGCGAACGCCGCACGGCTACTTGACCAGTTTGCGGGTGCGCCGCGCCCGGCAGTTGCTTGGGGAACAGCCGTCGCTTCCGCTGCACGCGGTGGCGAAAGCGTGCGGCTTTTGCGATGCGAAGCGGTTGCGAGCGGCCTTTTCCGAGGCGGTGGGCCTTTCCCCAAGCGATTACCGGCGGAAGTATGGAGTGGCAGGAGGCTGAAGGCGTGGCGCCGGTTGACAGGCTGAAAGCCTGTCCTACTTGGGAAGCCCGCCGGTGATCGGTGCGCCGCACAGGACACAGGCGCCGGTTGACAGGCTGAAAGCCTGTCCCACCGCTCACGCAAGGCGCAGGCCGCGGGGGAGGGCCTCGCCGAAGATGAGGTCTTCCTCGTCGCGCTCGAGCCGGCCGCCGCGCTCGACGAGCTGGACGAAATGGGCCGGGGCGCCGGTGTCGGCCAGCCAGTGGGCCGTCCGGCGACGGAGCGCGTCGGGAAGGTCGCGGTAGCGGTCGTCGGTGCGCCGGGCGAGTTCCATGGCCGCCAGCCGCGCGCCCTGGGTGCTTTCGCGCAGCTTCAGCAGCGCCTCGAGCCACGTTCCCGCCGTGGCCGGCGGCACCACGCAGTTCAGCGGCCCGTACACCGGCTGCCGGGCGCCGATGCGGCCGATCGCCCAGGCCAGCGGCTCGCGGACCGCCTCGAGCTTGCGCTTGGGCAGCAAGTCGACGAGCATCCGGCCCAGCGCCTCCTTGCTGTCGACCGGCAGGAGTTCCAGCCCGCCCAGCAGCCGCCACAGTTCGGCCGTTTCGGGGGGCCGCAGGCCCAATTCGCCGCCGCGGCCCTTGCCGGTGGTCAGTTGGCGGTGCATGGCGCGGGCGGGTCCGAGCAGCGGATCGGCCACGGCCTGCTGCTGCCCCGGCGAAAGCCCGCCGGCGATCCGCCGCCAGAGGATCCAGCCTTCGTTGCGGATTTGCGGCGAGGCGTGGATGAGCTTTCCCTGCACCAGGCGCCACGTCTCAGTCACGCGCCAGTCGTCCACCGCCAGGCCGTAGCCGGGCCGCAGCGCGAAGCCCAACAGGTTCAGCCACCGCGCCTCGTGCACCGCGCTGCGGCGGCGGCCGGCTTCGAACTCGACCAGTGCCTCCCAGATGCGGCGCAGCAGCGAGGCGGGCCACTGCTCGCGCGCCGCGCCGATGACCTCGCTCAGCCGGCGGACCAGGCGCTGCGGCTTTTCCCGGCCGTCGGGTCCGAACGTGGCTTCAATCGCCTGCCGGCAGGCCTGCCAGGTGTCCTCGTCGATCACCCCTTCCCGCTCGCCGAGGCCGGCGTGCGCCACGGCGTCGGTTTGGGTGGCCGCCCGCACGTCGAACTCCAGCCGCCAGCGATTGCGGGTGCCCGGCTCGGCGCACCACAGTTCCAGCGTACCGATTTCGCTCAGGCCGGCGTTCAGCCGCACGGCGATGCTTTCGGCCTCGCGGCGGCCGCGCGTCTTCAGCACGGTGCGGATGGGCGGCAGGGCGGTGAGCTTCTCGGGGTCGAACGGCAGCAACTCGCCCGGCCGGTCGGTCAGCCGCGTGCTGGAAACGTACAGGGGAAACTCGACCGGCTGATCGACCAGCAGGTGGAACTCGCGGTCGAGTTCCACTTGCTGTCCCGGCTCGACGCCGGCGGGCACGAGGCAGAGCGCCTGCGCAGCGGCGCCGGACGGTTCGGCCCCTTCGATGCCCACGTAGTAGGTGCGCGCCAGCCCGGCCGCGATGCGCACCCCCTCGCCGCGGCCCACCAGCCCGAAGTACGCGGCCCCGCGGGCAACGGCCAAGTCCAGCCGGTCGTTGCGCAGCACCACCGGCTGCCAGCCGCCGCCCGGGCCGGCGAACCAATCGGAGATCACGCGCAGCAGCCGCTCCCGCAGCTCGGCCGAGTTGAACACGGCGCCGTTGAACAGCACGAGGTCGGGCCGCGCCGGGTCGTGCGTGCGTTCGGCTTCCGCCTCGCGCTGCTCGTCGCCTGCGTGCCGGTGCGCGGCGAGGAACGCGCCCAGGTAGCGGGTGATGGCGGCGTCGGGCGCGTAGGGGAGGCCGAACTCCTGAAAGCCCGACACCCGGCTGCGCGGCCGTTCGCCCAGGGCTACGTGCGGGAAGAAGCCCTCGACGAGCAGCGAGCGGGCCTCGTCGCGCGTCACCTCGACCTGCACGCCGGCGCCGATGAGCCGGGCGCTGCGGCCGGGCAGGTGGACCGTGAGGCGCTCGGGCGGATTCTCGCCCAGCAGCGTCTCCTTCGCCTGCCGGCAGGCGCGCACCAGCACGGCCCACTGCGCCGGCTCGAGCTTCCCGCCGTCGGTCAGCCGGGCTTCGAGGTGGCGCGCCAGGGCGAGGTCGAAGTTATCGCCGCCGAGGATCAGGTGCTCGCCCACGGCCACGCGGTGGAACCGCACCTTGCCGCCCTCGCCGGGGCGCACGCGGATGAGCGTGAAGTCGCTGGTGCCGCCGCCGATGTCGCACACGAGGATCTTCTGCCCGGGGGAAACCTGCCGGTCCCAGTCGTCGCGGTGGCGGTCGATCCAGGCGTAGAACGCGGCCTGCGGCTCCTCGATGAGCACCACCCGCGGCAGCCCCGCCCGGCGCGCCGCCTTGACGGTCAGCTCGCGGGCGACCTCGTCGAAGGAGGCGGGCAGGGTGAGCACGACGTCTTGTTCGGCCAGCGGATACTCCGGGTGGGCGTGGTCCCACGCGAGGCGGACGTGCTCGAGGTACCGGGCGCTGGCCTCGATGGGCGAGAGGCGCTCGAGGTCGGCCGCCCCCTGCCACGGCAGGATGGCGGCCGTCCGGTCGACGCCCGAGTGGCACAGCCACGACTTGGCCGAGACGATCAGCCGGCCGGGCACCTTGGCGCCGTGGTCGCGGGCGAACGCGCCGACGGCGAAGCCGGGCTCCTCGCGGTGCCAGGGGCAGCGGAGCGCGCCGGGGGCGAACTCGGCCGCGGCCGGTTCGTAGTAGAACGAGGGGAGCGTTTCGCGCCGCTCGACCACCCCCGCCTCGACCACCTGCGGCACGGCGAACGTTTCAATGTGTCTCGGCCGCCGCTGCGTATCGACAAAGCACACCGCCGAGTTGGTCGTTCCCAGGTCGATGCCCACGACGAAGCATGGGGGAGCGTGCTGAGCGGATGGCAAGGGACTCATGTCTATCGAACTGGGTTAATTGTTTTCTCAACCGTTGCGTGGCGGCGCCTTCCCCTCCTCCTCCCCGAATGATTTCCTCAACTGGTATCCTGATACCGAGCAAGATCTCTTCCAACTCGACGACAGCCTCCGGCATGTCGTGCGTCAGGATGGCTTCAGCATGATGCAGTGGGAGGATCTGGAAACCTGTTTGCCGTATTCTGTCAAACAGGTCAGGGGTTCTGAATTGGCACTGCGTTGGGGGCCGTGAGCCGGGCCGTGCGGCAAGGATGCCATACGACAGCCAGCACGTCAAGCCGAGACGGCCGACAGCGGGGGAAGCATTTCCCTAATTTGTGGGGCACCCGCAAAAAGAAGGCCGGCGGGCCACGCCCCGAGTGTGCAGGGCGGGCCGCCGGCCCCGTGTAGCGAAAAAAAACGCTACGGTACCTGTACGCGATGATTGCTCGCAGCGCACGTCCGAACCCTTCTCGGGCCAACGCACGCGGTGGATTGTTCCGGGCCGACCGAAAACGGTCATTCAAACCTTGGCGCGAACAAGCAGCCACTGTGAACAGGGTTACGAACGAATCGAGTAGGGCCACTTGACCAAAGCACGAATGTATTGTATCCCAAGAGAACCGGCCTGCAAAGTCAGGTTTACGCGAAATTTCCAAGGTGCCCGCAATCCTTGCCCTGTTCCCGCAGCTTGAACACAATGGGCAATTTGGAGAAAATCGGTATAGTTTGAATGCGACGTTTTCTCGGTTACGCGATTGTCGCCGCCGCTGGCGGCCTGATGGCCTGGGCCCTCTCGTTCAGTACCTTGCCGCCGGCCGACTTCACGTTCTGTAACGGCGACGAGATCAAGACCATCGACCCGGCCATCTCGACCGGCCAGCCCGAAGGACGCATCATCTGGGCCCTGTTCGAGGGCCTGTGCCGCTGGCATCCCGAAACGCTGGAACCCATTCCCGGCATGGCCGAGCGGTGGGAGGTGTCGGAGGATCGGCTTACCTATACGTTCTTCCTGCGCCGCGAGGCGCTGTGGTCGGACGGCACCCCGGTTACCGCGCACGATTTCCTCTACTCGTTTCGCCGCTTCCTGCACCCGGCCACGGCCGCCGAGTACGCCAAGGAACTGTGGTACATCGAGGGGGCGCGGAAGTTCACCGTCCGCGACGTCGCCGCCGGCGATCCGGTCGAGGTGGAACTGCACGAGAAGCCCGACGGGGCCCTGCCGTTCGCGCCCGGGAAGATCCTCCACGGTACCCTGCTGGCAGTCGACGACCCGACGGCCGACCGGCCCATCTTCACCGTGGAGACGGTCGAGGGTCCGCGGCGCTTCCAGCGCGTGGCGAAAGGCGCCGCGCCCGACGGCGTGACTGCCTGCCAAATGATCACCTACGACTTCCGCCAGGTGGGCATCCGGATGCTCGACGACCACACGGTCGAGATCCGGCTGCGCCACCCGGTGCCGTACTTCCTCCACCTGATGGGCTTCTACCCCTTTTCGCCGGTCAACCGCCGCTGCGTGGAAACGCACGGCTACCCGGCGTGGACGCGGCCGGAAAACCTGGTGGTCAACGGCCCGTTCCTGCTGGAGTTCCGCCGGGTGCGCGACCGCATCCGGCTGGTCAAGAACCCCACGTACTGGAACCGCGACGCCGTGGGGCTGCAAACCATTGACGCCCTGGCGGTCAAGTCGGTCACGACCATGTTGAACCTGTACATGACCGGCCAGGTCGATTGGATTCCCGCCGTGCCCGCCGAGGTGGTGACCGACCTGCTGGCGCGCGACGACTTCCAGCCGGCGCCCTTCCTGGCGCTGTACTACTACCTGATCAACACCGACCGGCCGCCGCTGGACGATCCCCGCGTGCGCCGGGCCCTGGCCCTGGCGGTCGACCGCCGCGAGATCGTCGAGCAGGTAACCCGGTCGGGCCAGGTGCCGGCCTACAGCGTCGTGCCCG
>SKJM01000415.1 GCA_007122045.1 Planctomycetales bacterium
CCCTCCACGTTGGGCACGTAGTCCCAGATTTCTTCGTACTCGTAGGTCAGGTCGATGTCGCCGGCAGCCGTGGTTTCGCCGGCCGGCGCGCTGCTGCCGGCGCCGAGGGCGAGACACAGCGCGAACGCTATAAACCAGGCCTTTTTCGTGTGCGATGTGAGAAAATGGTGGTGCAACATGATCTACCTCGCAGGTTGGTAGGATGGACATTCCTGTCCGTCTTTGCCGGAACAGGTCAGCGTGGTTAGGGACCACTCAAAAATAACTTCCCCATTTGCTGGTCGACGCAAGACGCGCTCTACGGGGGCGCTGAATACATGGTGGGGATGGACTGAACAGGAGTCAACAGAGATAACGGAGCGAAACTCCTACTCCGTTGCCTCTGTTTTCTCCTGTGCCAATGAGCCACCAGCTATTCGAATCGCCGAAGTTGTTCTTGCGTCGTCCCTTATCCTACCTCGGACGGACAGGAATGTCCATCCTACGGGGCGGCGAGTTTCGCTGCGGCGTTTGCGTCGGCGCGTTCCAGCAGGCGCCCGACGCGCTGTTGGTAGGCGTCGGTTTCGCGCCGCACCCGGCGGATGAAGTCGTTCTGGTCGATGGTGCCGATGGTGGCGGTCATTTCGTCCAGGGTGCGGTAGGTGGCGCGGCGGAAGGAGTTGTCGAAGTCCTTCTTCCGCGACTGGTAGACGCGGCGGCAGATCAACTGCTGGATGGCCACGGATCGCTCCAGCGCGTCGAGCCACTGGTCCTCGACCAGCGTTTCGGTTTCGTACCACGCGCGCAGCACGGCGAAGGCGTGCTTCTGTTTTTCGAGCGGATACGCCCGCCACCATTCGTCGTAGCGGCAATGGACGGCCGGCCACGAATCGAGCGCGCCGGCGGCCACGTCGGCCCGCAGCCGGTCGACCTCCCCGGCCGGAACCGGTTGGCCGCCCAGGTTGACCCACTGCGACTGCCGCGGGCCGTCGAGGGCGGCCTGCATGGCGGCGAAGTCGCCGCCGGGATTGGCTTCGCAATAGGCAATCAGGTTGCGCACCGCGTAATGCAGCAGCATTTGTCCATAGGCTTCATAACCCTTGTGCGGTTTGCAAACGACCGATTTCCGGTCGGAGTTTTCCAACCCCTCCCCGAGCACCTCGAGACGCTCGACGGCATCTTCGGGGCCGCGTAGCAGCGTGCGGCCGCGTTCGCGCAGGGCGGCGTCGTCGGGGGCGTCGAGCAGCGAGCCCGCGCGCCGGGCGCCGGCGCGGCCGGTCCACCATTCCAGGAGCCGCCGCGCGGCGAGGATCTCTTCGACCGTGTCGGGCGCCAGCGGGTCGGTCTCGACGTGCTGGACCTTGCGGCGCCGCTTGTCGCGGCTGGGGAACTTCCACGCGTGCCGCGCCAGGGCGTACATGTTCGACCGCCACCAGTAGCCCGGCACCACTTCCAGCCGGTCTCTTGCCACGTGGTTGTTCAGCAGGGAGAACGGCAGCGGGATATTCAGTTCGGCCGGGTAGTCGCCCTTGGCCAGCAGGACGAACGACGCGAACCGGCTGGAATGCTTGATGCTGGTGCACAGCCCCGGCCAGAAGCCGCGGCCGGCCCGCACCTCCTGGTCGTTGGCGCGGCTGTTGTGGTTCGAGCCGATGGTGGCCCCGGCGGCCATGTTACTTTGCCCGAGCACCAGCGACGCGATCAGGAACGAGTTGTTGTGATGCTGCTCGTGGCCGGGGAAGATCAGGTTGTTGAGCACCTCGCAGCACGAGACGGTCGAGTTTTCGCCGAGGAACGAGTGGATGAGCCGGGCGCCGTACTTGAGGCTGGAATGATCGGCCAGGACGAACCGCACCGCCTTGCAGCCGTAAAAGATATGGCACCCGTAGCCGACGATGCCGTTGACCAGCTCGACGCCCTCGCCGATTTGCGTGGCCTCCTCGGGCGAGGAGTGGATGGTGAGGTTCTTCAGCTTGTTGGCGCCCTTGACGTATGCGCCGGGCCCGATCTTGACGTCCTTGAGGATGCTGGAGTTCTTGATGACGCAGCCGTCGCCGATGGTTCCATAATAGCCGCGCCGGGCGTCGAACCGTTCCTGGGTGTATTGCTTGAACCGGTCGAGCAGGGCCCGGTCGTCGCGGTACCGGGCCCACAGGTACGCGTCGGCGGCGATCATGCCGTCGAAGGGGAGCACGGCGCGGCCGCCGGCCTCGTTCATCACGTCCATCCACACGCGCACCGATTCCGGCTCGCCGTCCTTGACGATGCCGTTGCCGAACTTCGCGTGGTTGGTCGTGTGCATCTCGTCGATGTTGGCCAGGATGCACCGGTCGCCGATGATGTAGTGGGCCAGGTAGCTGACGTTGTGCACGGCCACGTCGTTGCCGAGGTCGCAGGCGACGATCATGCTGTTCCAGATGCCGGTCGGCAGGCGCAGATCGTGGTGCTCCAATACGGCGTTCTGCATCCGCCCGATCCGCACCAGCCCGAAGAAGCTGCTGTTGCGGACCTGCGCGGGGTCGAACTCGTCGGTGACGAGCAACTCGTCCCAGTTGTCGGCGTTGTTGCCGTTCTTGACGAGCTGCTCCAGCTCGTCGGCGCGGAGGTTCCGCCAGGGCGGCAGGGGCTGAGGGTTCTGCCGGTTGCGCAGGGTGGTTTCGTCGTGGCCGGGGCGCAGGAATTCGG
>SKJM01000489.1 GCA_007122045.1 Planctomycetales bacterium
GAGACGGCACAACGGCGTGTGCCTGCTAATTTTTGCCAGGGACGGCACAACGGCGTGTGCCTACTACTCTGGCTGGGGCGGCCTGCACCTGGAAATGGAAGGGCCGGGAATCTTCGGGCGGGTACTTGCAAGAACGCTGGCCGAGCAGTACACTCGCCCGATTCGGGTGTCGGCAGATCGTCTCGGAGTTTGGGAGGTATTGCGATGACTGCAACGAACAACGGCCCTTTTGTCCCCAAGCAGGCGTTTTTTACCAAGGGGGTGGGCAAGCACAGGAAACGGCTTCAGAGCTTCGAGTTGGCCCTGCGCGACGCGGGGATCGAGCAGTACAACCTGGTGCGCGTGTCGAGCATCTTCCCTCCCCACTGCAAGGTGGTTTCCAAGAAGCAGGGCATCGCCCGACTCCACCCTGGGCAAATTGTGTATGTGGTGCTGGCCGAGGAGGCGACCGACGAACCCTCGCGGCTGGTGGGCGCCGGCGTGGGGCTCGCCGTACCCGCCCAGGGCGAGCAGTTCGGCTACATTTCCGAGCATCACGGCTTCGGCATGGTGCAGCGGCGGCTGAGCGACCTGGTCGAAGACATGGCCGCCACGATGCTCGCCACGACGCTGGGCATCGAGTTCGACCCCGAAACCGCGTACGACGAGCGGAAGGAAATCTATTACATGTCGGGCAAGATTGTGAAGACCCGCGCCAGCGTGCAGACGGCCGAGGGGGACAAGACGGGCCTGTGGACCACGGTGGTTTCGGCGGCCGTGTTTGTGATGTGAGCCCGGGCGCGTCGGCTTATCTGCCCCGGTGCCGATCCGCCCACCCGAACAGCTTCTCCAGCGACAACCGGAAGCCCGGCAGCACCTCCCCGCCGGAAAGCGCGCCGTTGGCGTCGAGGTCGTCCCATTGGTCCTCGGCCGTATAGACGCGGGCGGTGCGCGTGCGGGGGTCGATGTACCACACGAGGCGCGTGCCGGTCGAGAAGTACTCGTGCAGTTTTCGCTGCATTTCCGCCTCGGTGTTGCTTTCCGAGAGCACTTCCACGGCCAGGTCGGGCGCGAGGGGATAGATTCGCTGGTCGGGCAACCGGCGGCCCGGCATGCGTTCCCAACGGATAAAAGACACATCGGGGACGCGCACCTGCCCCGGCTGAATCCTGAGCATGCCTGCTTCGCCCAGTACGATGCCCAGGTCCTGCTCTTCGAGGCAGTTCCAAAGCGTGTGAATGATCCTTCCGGCCAGCAACGATTCATAGCTCGCCATAGGTTTCTCCACCAAAATACCATCGACCAGTTCGCAGATGCGGTCGCTGCGGGCCTCGGCGTCCAAGACGTCTTGCTCGGTGGCCGTGCCTGGGGCGGGGTAGGTGCGGATCCGCTCCGGCGGAATATGGCCCAGCCGGGCCTGGACATCCGCGACGGTCCACTCGGTAGGTAGCGCAGCGCAAGAGGTGATGCTCATCAGGAACCTGTGCGGCCGCTATGTGGCGAGAATGACAACTACGGCAATCACGATTTCATTTTCCCACGAGAACCGGCCGGCGTCAAGGGTGGCGAAGGGACGAAACCCGCGAGCCTAACGGTGGCCCCTGGGTCAATGGACTCCCCGTGCAGTTGCACACATATGGGGACCTAATCCATACCTATTGTGAGGCAGTTGTGACCACCTTCCGCTTGCTCTTCTTGGCGGGCGTGGACTTTTTCTTGGCGGCCTTGGCCTTCGTTGCGGTCTTCGCCTTCTTGGCGACGTTGCTCTTCTTGGCCGCCTTTTTCGTCACCTTTTTTGCCGTCTTCTTGGCGCTCTTCTTCGCCGTCTTCTTGGTCTTCTTGCGGCGGCTGGGTCCGGCGTCGGGCTTCGGCGCGCCGTTCCCGTCGGGCTGTGACGCCTCGCCCGTGTCCAGGTCGATGCCGAACACGTCGGCCAGCTCGTCGGAGGCCAGCCGTTTCGCCTTGCCGCGTTGGGTCGCCGCCGAGACGGCCGCTTCGGCGTCGGCCTGGATCAGCTCGTCGTGGTTCACACCGCGCAGCTCGAAGAGCAGCTCGGGCCGATGGTCGAACCGGTTGCCCACGCCGTACAGCACGGCGGCCACGTGCTTGCACATCACCGCCCAGTCGGGGCAGGAGCAGCGGAACGACATTTCGCCGGGCAGCGGGAAAAGCCCCTCTTTCCGGTGGGTCACCACGTCCATCACGTGGTCGGAAAGCCGCCCTTCGAGCAGTTCGAGCAGCGAGCCGATCGCGCCGGCGCACCGCTGCTTGACGGCGTTCCACTTCTTCGCGGGCAGCGTCTTGATTTGGACCGCCACGTTGTACAGTTCCGAGCCGCTCACCTTCGCCTCGATTTTGCCGCGGTCGATGGCCAGGTGGCACACCGAGCCGTTGCGCACGTACGTGCGACCGCGCGGCAGCCGGTTCTCAAAGTCGCTGAAGCCCTCGAGGTGGTCGCACCAGCCCTTGCCCCAGAAGGTGCGGGCGATGGTGCGGCCCTCGATTTCGACCGGCTGGATGTCGACGCCCTTCTTGCGCAGGGCTTCCATCTTTTTCATCGCCCGCCGGCGCCGCACGGCCACCGGAACGTAGGGCGCCCATTGGAAGTAGGCCATGATTTGCGAATCCTTTCGTGGTGGTGGGGTTTTCGGTTTGTTCTTGCGTTAAGGTGTTGTGGCGAAACGGATTTGTCGCTCCGTGACGACGACGAAGGCGTCGGGCAATTGATCGGCGTGTGCTACGCCGGCTCCGCAACCAGTGGCATGAACGCGGTATTGGCCAGGCAGCGCGATGCGAACAGCAGAGCCGCCTGAATATCCTCGCGCTGAAGCCCGTCGTACTCGGCCAGAATCTCATCGACGGTCGAGCCGTGCGCCAGGAGATTCAGTAGGTAATCGACGGTCAGTCGAGTGCCTTGGACAACCGGTTTTCCTACCATGATGGCAGGGTCACACGTGATTCGCTGAAGAAGCTCTTTGTCAGTCATGCTGGTTTCCTCCAAACAGTCGCACTACTCAGCCCTCTGGCAGCTCTCGATCACGGCTGCAAGGTGTCGAAGGGCGTTGTTGACGGAATCGTGGTCGGGAAAGAACCTGGCCACGTCGGGATCGACAACGACAACGTTCGTTCCTTCGGCATAGCGCTTCGCATACTTTCCTCTGACGCCGCCGGAAAAATCGTACTCTTCCAGTAGGTCCGGGTCATTCTTCATTCTCTTCATGGAACCGCCGCTCCTTTCGTGTGGCTGGTCTAGCGCTGATTATTCTCACCCGGTCGCCTCGGTCGGTATGAACAACGACGAGAAGCCTGCCAAGGCAGGAGTATCCGATCAAGACAAATCGTTCTTCGTCCACCGAATGAAGCGGATCGGGAATCGTCACCGACAGCCCGTCTTCGAAGGCCGTGCTGGCCTCGTCGAACGTGATGCCGTGTTTCACTTTATTGGCTCGCGCTTTTTCGGGATCCCACTCGAATAACAGCCCCATGTTGTCACCTCGTCACCCTCCGGCGCAGGTTCATTTTACACTCTCGCCTTGTCCACGTCCAGCGCAACCAGGTTGATCAGCTCGGCGTCGGTCATTTCAGTAAGCATCTTTTCGGCGCCGCCTTCGAGCAGGTCGGCCGCCAGGGCGGTTTTCTCCTCGATCAGGGCGTCGATCCGCTCTTCGATGGTGCCGCGGCAGACGAACTTGTGCACCAGCACGTTCCGCCGCTGCCCGATGCGGAACGCCCGGTCGGTGGCCTGGTTCTCCACGGCCGGGTTCCACCAGCGGTCGAAGTGGATCACGTGCGAGGCGGCGGTCAGGTTCAACCCCGTGCCGCCTGCTTTCAGTGACAGCACGAAGAAGGGCGGGCCGCCGTCGGCCTGGAACTGATCGACCAGCCGCTTCCGCCCCTTCACGGCCGTACCGCCGTGCAGCACGAGTCCGGGCCGGCCGAACACGCCGGTCAGGAATCGGGAAAGCGGGTCGGCCATCTCGCGGAACTGGGTGAACACCAGGGCCTTTTCCTGGCGCGAGGCGATTTCCTCGCAGATCTCGCCCAGCCGCAGGAACTTGCCGCTCCCCTCGGGCGCGAACTCGCCGTCGCCCAGCAGGTGGCTCGGGTGGTTGCACAACTGTTTGAACCGCATCAGGTAGGCCAGCACCAGCCCGCGGCGCTGCATCCCGTCGAGGTCCTCCAGGGCCCGGGCCATTTCCTCGACCATTTTCGCGTACAGGGCCGCCTGCCGCTTCCCAAGCCCGCAGAAGGCGCGGACCTCGGTCTTCTCCGGCAGGTCGGCAATGACGCGCTTGTCGGTCTTCAGCCGGCGGAGGATGTACGGCTGCACCAAGCCGCGCAGCGGGGCATAGCGGTTCTCGGTGCGGGCGTCGAGCCGCTTGACGAACCCCTTGAACTGCCGCTGCGAGCCGAGCAGCCCCGGGCAAAGGAAGTCGAACAGCGACCACAGGTCGGAAAGCCGGTTTTCGACCGGCGTGCCGGTGAGCACGACGCGGGCCTCGGCCCGAAGCCGCTTGACCGCCTTCGTCTGCCGCGAGCCGGGGTTTTTGATCGCCTGCGCCTCGTCGAGCGCGACCAGCCGCCAGTCGACCTCCGAAAGCCACGGCTGCCGCAGCAGCATGCCGTAGGTGGTCAGGGCGACGTCGGCCTTCGAGAGGGCCCCGGCGGGATCGGCGGCGATTTTGGCGAGTTGCTCCTTTGGCGTCTCCGAGGGGTGGACGAACACGGCGCGGAGCGACGGGGTGAATCGGGCCATCTCGGCCTTCCAGTTCGCCAGCAGCGAGGCCGGCAGGACCAGCAGCGACGGTTTGTCGCCCCGCTGCTTCTTGAGTACGGTGAGCAGCCCGAGCACCTGCACGGTCTTGCCCAGGCCCATGTCGTCGGCCAGGCAGGCGCCGAGCCCCAGGCTGGAGAGGAACCACAGCCAGTTCACGCCGGCGGCCTGGTAGGGGCGCAGGGTGGCCTTCAGGTCGGCGCCCGGGGCGGCCTGGTCGAGCTGCTCCGGGCTGCGGAGGTTGGCCAGCAGTTGGCCGAGCCACTCGCCGGCGCCGACGAACGACCACGCCCGGTCGGGGTCGGCCCGGCCGTCGTCGTCGAGATCCTTCGGCGCGCCGGCCAGCAGCCGCATCCCTTCGATGAAGGAGAGGCCGTCGCCGGCCTGGGCTTCGACGGCCTTCCACTGGTCGAGCGCTTCGTTGAGCTTCTCGCGGTCGACTTCGACCCACTGGCCCCGCAGCAGCACGAGCCCGTCCTCGGCGGCCAGCAGCTCGTTCCATTCGGCCTCGGTCAGCGTCTGGTCGCCGAGGGCCATTTCGACCTTGAAGTCGAGCATGGCCCCGGCATGGAACTTCTTTTGCCGCTTTTCGCCAATGGTGACGCCCACGCGGGGCCGGGGGCGTTTTTTCCACCAGTCGGGCAGGCGAGCCAGGATGCCGCTTTCCTCCATCCGCGGCGTTTCTTGCAGGAACCGGTAGGCCTCGCGCGGCGTCCAGGCGAGCGGCTGGAACAGGTCGCCGGACTCGACCAGGTCCTTCACCAGGGCGCTACTTTCGGAGGCTTGTTGCACGGGCGAGAGGAGCTTCGCCAGGGCCTTCCGATTCTTCTCCCCCGCGTACTGCTGCAACGCCTTGCTCAGCGGCAGATACCGCACCCGCCCGCCGGCCGCCACGCCGGGCGCGTAGGTGGCCAGGAACGCGAAGGGGCAGTCGGGGTCGCGCTTGTTCTCGGCCAGGTGGAAGCAGACGCGGCCGACCTGGTGCCACAGCGGCGCCCGCTGCTTGAGGAACCCCGCCAGCCCGCCGGCGTCGCGGGCCACCTCGCGGCGGGTCCATGCGTCCAGGTCGGTCCAGACGGTCTCCAGCGTCGCCTCGGTCACGTACTCGGCGCCCGGCATGGGCGGGACGGCCAGCACGAGCGCGGCAAGCTGCTCCACTGCCGGCGGTGGAATGGGTTCGAGCGCCGCGCCGGCCACGTCGGGCGTGTGGCACAGCTCGGTCAGGTACCGGCCCGCGAAGCCGCGCCAGTAGGCCAATGCGGGACCGGCGCCGGCGTCGAGCTTTTCGTTGGCCAGCGCGAACAGCCCCTCGGCCTGGCCGGCGGCGAACGCCCGGGCAAGCCGCGCGGCCGGACCGCTGCCCGTGGCGGGGGGCTGGGCGACCAGGTGGCCGGTCGGGGTGAAGGCGAGTTCGAGGTCCATTCAGTCAGCTTCCTGCGGCGCGCTGCTTCGGCCCGCAGCAGCGCTTGAACTTCTTGCCGCTTCCGCACGGGCAGGGGTCGTTCCGGCCCACGCGCGGGGCGCGCGGTTGCTCGGGTTCCTCCGGTTCGTCGAGTGCCTCGCGTTGCAGGGGAGCGAACAAGGCAGCGGTGCGCCGGGGCTTGACACTGCGGGCGGCGATCTGCTTGACCTGGCCATACCGCCTCTTGAGGCGGTCGAGTTCACTCGCCCCCAGCTCCTCCCAAAATGCCGAGAGGACCTGCTGTGCCCGCTTCTTCGGCCCCATGGCAACCTCGGTGATCTTCACGCGGCCACCGAACGAAACGGTTGCCAAGAAGTGCGTTTCCACCCTGGATTCGTCGGGCGACACCCGGAGAAAGGCGAGGTGTGCTTCCTCGCACAAGCATTCCGGGTTGGCGCAATAGAGATCGTCCACCAGGTACCGGCGCCCCTCGTGCTCGTAGTGTCCCATCCAGGCGGTGCGTTCCCGGGCGCCCCGCTTGGGATGGGCCAGGATCTGGCTGAACGGCACCAGCACTCCTTCCGCGCAGTCCCGTGCCGGCAACCGATACTCGCGCACCACCCTCGCGATACGGAGCTTCTCGCGGGCTACCATCTGAAGCTCGTCGCGTTCCTCGTCGGGGTAATCGCGAAGAAACTCGCGGACGAGGTCGGTCTCTTGCGGCGAGCGGGCCGGCGGCTCGATCTCCTGCCACGTTTCCGGATCGACCCGAAACGAAATGACCCGGGGCTCATCCTCGGATGCCCCCGCCGACGGCAACTCGACGAGCTTGCATTGCAGCTCGCCGCATGGGCAGTCCGGGTCGGCACACTGGTCGACGGTGGCCCGAAACTGCCCCGCGTCCGATTGAAGGTTCGTCTCATAAAACAGCACGCTACCATCCTCCAGGGGGAAAGGCCTAATGAGCAAACGATCTAACGGTAGGGTATCCCCGCTCGCCAATCGTGGAAAGGGGAGGCCTCCGGCGCGACGGGGTGTGTTTACTCCATGGGCGGGAGGACGGCGCGACGGCGTGCGCCTACTCGATTGGTGCGGCCTGCACGTGGCAACGGAAGAGGGGGTTACTCACCCCGCCGGCCCAGCGTGTACACCGTCAGGCCGTCCACCCGGCTTCCCGGGGCCGGCGCCAGCAGGCTGGCCGCGTAGCCGGTGGCGAAGCACACGCCGATGCCGACGGCCGCGTACAGGTAGGCCTGCACGGCGGTATATTGCGAGACGAGCAGCATGGCGGTCACACCGCAGATGGTGCCGACGGCGGCGCCGAGCCCGTTCGCCCGGGTGGTGAGCATGCCCAGGCAGAACAGCCCGCCCAGCACGCCCATGAACAGGCCGATGACCGCGATGAACTGGTCCCAGAGGGAGCGGATGGCCGGGTTGACGAACCAGAGGCCCAGGAGCGTGCCGCCGACGCCCAGCACGAGCGTGAGCGCCCGTGCGGCCCACAGGTAAGCCCGTTCGCTGCGGAGCACTCCGAACGGGCGGAGGAAATCGGTCACCACGGTGGTGGCCGTGCTGTTCATGCTGGTCGAGACGGTCGACTGCGCCGCGGCGAAGATGCCCGCCACCACCAGGCCGGCAATGCCGACGGGCAGTTCATGCGAGATGAACAGCGGCAGGATCTGGTCGGTGTTGAAGGTGGGATCGAGCTTCTCGGGATTCGCTTGATAGAACACGTACAGTCCGGCGCCGAGGGCGAAGAACAGGATGGAGCCGGGGATGCACATCAGGCCGTTGGTCCAGATGGCCCGCGCCGCCCGCTTCTCGTCGGAGGTGGTCGTATAGCGCTGCACGACGGCCTGGTCGGAGGTGTACGAGGCGAAGTTCTGCCCGAACCCGCCGATGACCACCACCCACAGGGCCAGGTGGGCGGTGGTCGGGTCCCAGTGGAAATTGGCCATGCGGAACTTGCCGCCTTCCCGGGCGGTGGCGAACATGTCGGCCAGGGTGCCGTCGGCGCCGGCGAAGATCATCGCGAGGCACAGCACGGCGCCGCCCAGCAGGACGAACGTCTGGAGGGTGTCGGTCCACACGACGGCCTCGACCCCGCCCAGCGTGCAGTACACCACGCTCAGCAGGCCGATCAGCAGGACGCACTGGGCGGGCGTGATCGGCGTGACGGCGGCCAGGGCCAGGGCCGCCAGCGACATCACAATACCCATGCGGCACACGTGGAAGAGGGTGAACGACCCGCTGCCGAACAGGCGCATGCCGAAGTTGAATCGCTTGTCGAGGTATTCGTACGCGCTGGTGGCGTCGATGGAGCGGAAGAACGGCAGCGCGACGAACACGGCCACCGGGGCCATGGCCAGGATCATGAAATTACCCCCCAGGTACACCCAATCCTGCGCGAACGCCTTGGCGGGAATGGCCATGTAGGTGATCGAGCTGAGCATGGTGGCGAAGATGCTCATGCCCGCCACCCACCAGGGCACGCGCTGGCCGCCGCGGAAGAAGTCGTCGGTGCTGCGCGTCCGGAGGGCGAAAAACGCGCCCACGCCCACCATGCCCAGCAGGTACACGACCAGCACGGTGAAGTTGACCGGGCCGAAGGTGGCGGTGCTCGGTACGGCGCGGATGCTCCAGACGGCGGGCGTGCGATGGCGCGGCCGGGTTTCGCCGGTGGCCACCACGAAGCGATCGCCCCAGCGCACCGCCGGCGTCGTGACCTGATTGGCGGGCGTAGGTTGGCCGGGCATCCATGTATTGGTGATCGTATGGTACGCCCAGCTTAGCAGTTCGAAGCCGGGGTGGTCGTCCTGGAGTTCCCCCGTGCGCGTCCACAGGGCGCCGGCGTCGCCGCTGAGCACGTACAGGTGCGATTGCCCCACGGCAACGGCCGTGCCCGCCATGACCGGCTGCGGCAGGTCGGCGCGGCGTCGCCAGGGTTCCGCTCTCAGCCCCGTGCCGCGGTACGTTTCGGTATCCGGATCGTATGCGGCCGGGTCGAAGCGTGCCGGGCAAAACTCGTACACGTCGGCCAGCGGTACGACGTCCATCGCCGCCGCCTCGTCGTCGGCCGCGCGCCGGCCGCCGATGAGGTAAATGCTGTCCTCGAAGCCATTGTGCTGCGCCGCGACGACGTGGAACGCCCGGGCCGGACCGGGCAGCGGCGGCAGCGGCTCCCACTGCACCTCGCCCAGGCCCTCGAGCCCCGCGAGGTCCAGGCGCCAGAAGTCGGCCCGGGCGGTGTCGAGCGAAAGCCCGGCCTGACCGCCGGCCACGTACACCACGTCGCCGATGGCCGCGGCGGCGCCGAAGGCCATCGGGCGGGGCAGCGGAGGCAACGGATGGGTCTCGAGTTGCTCGGTCGCCGGGTCCCACGTCAACAGGAAGGCCTCGTCGTACGCCTGCCGGCCGTCCTCGCCGCCCAGGCAAACCACGCCGAACCGCGTGCTGGCCACCGCGCCGTAGCCGATCGGCCGCGGCAGCCGGAAGCCACGGTGCCAGCGGTAACCCCCGTGATCGTCGCCGGTGAGGACCCATGCATCGTCGTGCCACACTTTCGGCACTTGCCAGCGGTCCTCTCCTTCGGCCGTGGGAAAGTTGGCCCCACCGGCCACGATCAGCGCGTCGTTATGCACTCCGACAAACGGCCCGGCCATGCCGAGCGAGTCCGGCAGGTCGGGTAGCGTTTCCCAGCGCAGCGCGCCTTCAGCGGACGACTCCGACGCGTACGCCGGCAGCGCGCCGGCCACAAGGATACTCAACACCATCGCAAAAAACAAACGCATGGATATTCCTGCCTGTTGGAGTTCACGCTTTCGCATGCGGAGGTGAAAACTCGGATATCTTGGCACCTGGCCGCTGCTGCATCGAAGTGTTCCGGGCGACATGGCCCTTGCCAGTCGCTCATCTCATCTGTGGTTCCTCATCGGCCACTATCTTTCAGGCCCCTTGCCCGCAACTGCTCGACGATGTAGAACACCGCAGGACAAACCAGGGAATTGTCGGCGGTGCCATACGTCCTGAACGTGAACCCCTCTTTGTCCGTGTGCGGGTATTCCACACAGTCAGCGGGCCGTACCGCGTAGATC
>SKJM01000586.1 GCA_007122045.1 Planctomycetales bacterium
CAGCCTGTCGTGGTGCTTCTTCGTGGGATAGGCTTCCAGCCTGTCGTGGTCATTCTGCGCGGGATAGGCTTCCAGCCTGTCGTGGTCATTCTGCGTGGGATAGGCTTCCAGCCTGTCGAGTTCAATTGGCTCGTTGCCGCCCGCTTTCCTACTCCTCCAACGCGCCAATCCCTGTCCCCCGCGCCGGTTTGCCCCGGCAGCTCACCCATCGCCCAGCAGGGCCGTCAACCTCGCGTCGGTGGCCTGCAACCGCCCGGAAAAATCCTCAAAATTGCGCCCGGCGGCCGGGTTCCATACCCGCTCGCTCATCGCGGCCAGCCGGTCGCGCACGAACGGGATGACCACCTCCTGCGGATTCTCCCACGAGCATACCTGCGCGCCAAGCACCGGCGAACCGGCCGGCAGCTCGATCGGCTCGCCGTAGGCGGGGGCCCAGTCGCGAAAATGCTCCCAGCGGTACATGTTCCACCCGAAAATGTGCTCGACCGGCCACTGGCCGACGGGCGCCGGCCGTCGCGTCACCACGTACAGCGGCTGCCACGTGGTGTTGATGATCGTGTAGCCGGCCTCCACCAGGTCGTCGGGCCGGTGGTAGAAGCCTCCCTCGAACGCCATCACCACGATGTCGCGCGGGATGTCCACCTCGCCGCCCGGCCGGAACCCCTCCCAAATGATCATCTGCTTGCCGTGCCGCTTGACCGTCTTGTTTCGCTCGACGATGAACGCGCGATACAACTCGTACGCGCTGGGCGCGCCGGCCTCCTCCATGGCCGCCCGAAAATCGGGGTCGCGGTCGAGGCCCGAGAAGTTCACCTCGTCGGCCCCGATGTGGAAGTACGGCGTCGCGCGGAACACGTCGATCATCTCGCCGATGATCGCATCGAGCGCGGCGCACGCCTCGGGCCTGGCGTAGTTCATCGTGCTGCCGCGGCCGGTTTGCGTGGCGAACAGCTCGGGCATCTTCCGGGTCATGGTGCCCGCATGGCCCGGCATCTCGAACTCCGGCACCATCAGCACGCCGCGCTCGACGGCGTACCGCTCCAGCTCGCGCAACTGCTCGATGGTGTAGTGCCGTCCCGGCGTGGCCAGTTTCGGGTATGCCGTCGAGGGGAACGTGAACGACTGGTTGTCGGTCAGGTGCAGTTGCAGGAATCGGATCTTGTACCACCGGCACAGGTCGATCACCTGCCGCAGCATGTCGGGCGTATGGAAGTGCCGCGCCGGATCGACCAGCAGCCCGCGGTAGGAGGCATACGGCGCATCGGCGACGCTCACCCGCGGCAGCGCGACCGCGCCGTCTTCGGCCGACAGTGCTTGCAGCAGCGTCACCGTACCGGCCGCCACGCCGGCGTAGCTCCCGCCGGTCACCTGCGCGCGGTCGGTCACTTCCAGCCGGTACTGTTCCTCGTCCATCGCCGGGTCGAGCTGCAGCACCACGTCGCCGGCGCGGGCCCGTCCATCCTCCGCCGTCGCCGGCTTCAACCCGGCCACCGCCTCGACCTCGCCGGCCAGGACCTCGGCCAGCGGCGCCAACGCCTCGTCGGCCGCCACAATGCGCGCCCCGGCACCGAGCTTCAAGCTTCCCTCGCGGCGCTGGACCGCCTTCGGCCAGGGGATCAGGTTGAGCGCCTCGCCGGAAGGTTCGGAAGCCCGGGCAAGGGCCGTCCAGGCCGGCAGACTCAAGGAGCCGGCCGCCAGTTGGGCTAGCAGCGTACGGCGGTGTAATAGAGTGTGCTGAGACATGGTGACATCCTTTCGGTTGGGGTGCAGGAGGGTTGTTGGACTGAGAGGCATAGCCATCGCGAATCGTTACAACGAACCACTAGGGGGTGGTCTGCAGGTCGCTTGTCTCTGTTGTATTTTGTCAAAGGCATTTGCGTTACGTGGCTTCCTACGACCGGCTTATGCGTCGCCCGGCTAATGAAGCGACCTGCTCGGCTCATCCAGCGGGCGGAAGTTCACCTCCGCCACGCGCAGCCGCTCCAGATGCGCGTCGAGCCGCAGCAGGAAGGCGTCGAACGGCTCCTTTTCGGCCGACCAGAGCACCTCGGCCATCGCGCACGCGCGGGGATAGGCCATGTACTCCCGGTGCGCGGCGTCCTTGATGTACTCGCCCCACAACTGGGCCTGCGCGCCCAGCACGCGCGGCGCCTGCTCGGGCGTGAGGGCGGCGGGCACCGGCTCGTACTCGTACACGCGCGTAAGCGGCAGGAAGCCGCCGATGGCCAGCGGCTCCGATTCGCGCGGACCTTGGTAATAATCGAAGTAGGTGTGCGAGGTGGGGGCCATAATCACGTCGTGGCCGGCCTGCGCGGCGGCAATGCCCCCCTTCTCGCCCCGCCAGCTCATCACAACGGCGCCGGGGGCCAGCCCGCCTTCGAGAATCTCGTCCCACCCGACCAGCCGGCGGCCGTGCTCGGTCAGGAAGGCGTCGAGCTGCCTGGTGAACCAGGCTTGCAGTTGCTCCTCGTTCTCAAGGCCGTGCTGGCGAATGAGTGCCTGCATTTCCTCGCTGGCCTTCCACTGGTTCTTGATCGCCTCGTCGCCGCCGATGTGAATGTACCGGCTGGGGAACAGGGCCATCACTTCCCGCAGCACGTCTTTGCAGAACTCGATGGTCCGCGGGCGCGGGGCGAGGATGTGCTCGCTGATGCCCCACCG
>SKJM01000511.1 GCA_007122045.1 Planctomycetales bacterium
AGACGGGCACCCCGGTGGCGGCAATGGCGGCGGCGGCGTGGTCCTGCGTGGAGAACTTGTTGCAACTGCTCCACTGCACATCGGCGCCGAGTTCGCGGAGCGTCTCAATGAGGACGGCCGTCTGGATGGTCATGTGCAGGCACCCGGTCACGCGGGCGCCGGCCAGCGGCTTCTGCGGACCATACTTTTGGCGGGTGGCCATCAGCCCTGGCATTTCGTTCTCGGCCAGTTCGATTTCCTTGCGGCCCCACTCGGCCAACGACATATCGGCAACCTTATACGGCACCTTGGTTTCTACCTGCGACACGACTGCTCTCCTTCCTGCATGGACGGGCGATGTTGACTCAAACGCATCATCATAAGACGCGTCCGGCTGCCGGGCAAGGGGGCACCTTGCATGCAGGGGCACGCCCCCCGCACCGGTGGTCCGCGCAGGTGGAGGTTACGCTCCAAAAGGCCTCGATTGAGCCAAACAAAACAGCTCGACAGGGGGGGCTTAACGAGCGGCTGGCGCGAGTGGTTACGCACGGCCCGATTAGCATTTGTCGCCCCCAAAGGCATTGGGGAGGAGACAATATGGAAAAGCAAGGGGACCCTGGAGAAAGAGGGCCTTCTTCACCACGTTTGGGAGCCGCAAACGTTCCTGCCACTCGAAGTAGCAACATATTGGCAATTCCGGAACGATCGCGGCCATTCCGCTACGAGCAGGCACACGGCGTGACTACTCAAGGGGGCGTTCTCCCAATTTTCGCGGCGCCAGGGGTTGCCCCACGCTTGCGGGGCATGTAGAATGGGCCATCGAGCGCGTGCTGCAAGTTCCGCCACGCTCCGTGACGTGGGGCAACGGCGCCGCGCCCGATGCCTCCAGACCGCGGCGAAACGCGGATGCTCGAACAACCATGACCGCGACCACGCACGTTACCACCGCCGACGACTTGCTCGCGGCGCCGGACCTCGGCCCTTGTGAACTGCTGCGCGGAAAACTCGTGATGATGTCGCCTGCGGGATCGGAACATGGATTCATCGCCGCGAACATCACCGCCCGGCTGGCGACGTTCGTACGCCGGCGCGGGCTGGGAGCGGTGTTCGGCGCCGAAACCGGCTTCCAGATCGCCCACGATCCCGACACGGTCCGCGCCCCCGACGTGGCCTTCGTCCGGGCCGAGCGAATTGGCGGGCGGCCCGGCAAGGACTTCTTCCAGGGGCCGCCCGACTTGGCCGTCGAAGTCGTCTCGCCGAGCGACCGGGCGGGCGAGGTTCTGGCGAAAGTGGGCGACTGGCTCGACGCCGGTTGCCGCGCCGTCTGGGTGGTCGATCCCGATTCGCGCACCGTGCTGCTCTACCGCGGCCGAAGCGACGTCTGCTCGCTCGCCGCCGACGCCACCCTCGACGGCATGCCCGTGGCAGACGTTTTTGGGTAAGCTGCGCGAACGCACGTTAAGCGTCTCGCGCCGGCGGCGCGGGCTGGGCTGTGGGCTCGTCGGGAGTTCTTGGCGCATTGGGGTTGCGCAACCGAACCTGCTGAACGAGCGTATCAAAGAATTGTTCAAGGCTGGTCGTGGCCGGTAGCACCACGGGGCCTTCACGGAAATCTGCTCACCTTGTGCTCCCGGGAGTCCTCGGGCAGCCAGTTCCTGAATGCAATAGTCTCCCAGCAATCTGAGCCGATCCGGCAACTGCGACTTGCCTTGGCGGACGGCCACGTCGTACAGATGGTTTAGCGCATCCTGAAGCGAAATGGTCATTGGATGGTCACCCGGTTCTTGCCGTCATGGGATATATCTCCAGTTGCGCCGCTCGGAAGAGGTCGGCGGACTCTGTACGGACGCAGCGCTCTGCCAGGGCGAGGTACTGCGGGTCGATCTCCACCCCCACGCTGCTCCTCCCCATCGGGCGGCGGCTACGCTGGTGGTGCCCGTACCCAAAAACGGATCGAGAACCGTGTCGCCCACGAAGCTGAACATTCGAATGAGCCGTTCGGCAAGCTCCAAGGAAGTGGTCGCGGGTCGAAGCGCCGGTAACGCCGGTCCACACCTGCTGGAACCACGCCTTGTGATTTTCGGCCGAAAGGAGACTGAGAATGCGGCGGCTGAGGCTCGGGCTCCGGTATCCACCCGGTTTCCGCTGCATCAACACGAACTCGATGTCGTGAACCGATTGGGGCTGGAGAAAGGCCATGCGTCGCGCATCGTCCTGATGCAGTTCGTGGCGTGTCGGCGCCTCGCGCACCGCCGCCTCGATTTCGCGCATGAGCTTCGCGTCTTTGGCGACTCGCGGCAGATCGCGCTGCGGATCCTCCAATCGGCGAAGGCCCTTGGGAACCAAACCCGCGAGGGGGTCCGCCGTCTCCATTGTCCCAATTCTTGCCATGCTGCTCCTGCCCGGCCGCTTGTCGGATGCGTCACCTGCGTGTACGGAGTGTAACCGATAGCTTCGCCGCGCTGCAAGGCCCTTCTGCCGGACCAAACGAGCCCAATTCTGGAGGGGGAGTCTCGGAAAGTTGGTCCGAGGCGCCGCCGCCCCCCATCGACTCGCCACCACGCCGTTCGCCCCGGGGGCGGGCTTGATCGGACAAACCGTCAGGGGTATAACCCCAGGGTACACATTCGCCGAACCCTGTTCAGTTCGCGGGCCGCCCTGTTGGAGTTCACGCTTGA
>SKJM01000094.1 GCA_007122045.1 Planctomycetales bacterium
CCGCCCTCATCAGGCTGGGTCGGTGGGCCATGCAGCAAACGGAACTGACGCAAACGGCGATGGACGCGAAGCTCGGCCCTGGAAAGACGATCACTCTCAGCCCCGGCGAGCACAGCGAACTGATCCGGGCCGTCATCGAGGACTTCGCCCCGCGTTTTGCGCCCGGCAGTGCGTTGATTTATGCCGGCGATACCGGCGACAAATGGGGGTACTTTGATGCCCCTCTGCTGGCCGACCTTGGTGTCGACGTCGACTCGCACGGCAAAATGCCCGACGTGGTGCTCCACTATGCCGTCAAGAATTGGCTACTGCTGGTCGAGTCAGTCACAAGCCACGGTCCGGTCGATGCCAAGCGGCACGCCGAACTGGCGCAATTGTTCGCGAACGCGACCGCGGGGTTGGTGTACGTCACCGCGTTTCCCAACCGCCCCGCCATGAGCCGCTATCTTGGCGAAATCGCTTGGGAAACTGAGGTATGGGTGGCCGACGCGCCGTCCCACCTGATCCATTTCGACGGTGAGCGGTTCATTGGCCCGTACGATGTGGCCTGAAGGATGAGAACCAATGCATACCGTATTTAGCCACATCATTCAGAAGCGGTTCGCGCGGCTCTATTCGGTCTGACCGTGGCCTGCTCACGGTATCGGACGCATTCGAAATCGGAACGGAAGGAGTACACGCTAGCAACATGAAACTCGACACGAACAAGGTCGACGACGCCGTGCTTGCGTTGCTGTACCTTGGGCTGCATGACGGAGCCCGCGCCTGGAAGGGTTTCGACTGGGACGCGATGGACCGGCTGCACGAGCGAGGGTTCATTACCAATCCGCGCGGCAAGGCGAAATCGGTCGTCTTCACCGAAGAAGGGCTCGAGCGCGCCGAGCGCCTGCTTGAGGAGTTGTTCGGAAACGAGTCGTAACCCGGCAAAGCCATTGATCAACAAGGAATGGAAGCGCCACGGTCGAGGCGGCCTATGGGCATGACGCCCGGCCTCGGGGTTCCGGCGATGCTTCCGCGCACCATGCGACTTCGGCCGGGTCAACCAGCCTCAGCCGGCCCGTTCGTCCGCCTCATCCTGCTCGACCACGCTCTGCGCGCCGCGGAGGCCGAACCGCCAGAATAGCGCGGGGCGCAGGAGAAACTCCATGGCGGTGCTGGTGACCAGGCCGCCGATGATGACCGTGGCCACCGGGTAGAGGATTTCCTTGCCCGGCTCGCCGGCGGCCAACGCCAGCGGCACCAGTCCGACGCCGGAGGTCAGCGCGGTCATCATCACCGGCGCCACGCGTTCCCGGCCGGCGCGCAGGATCATCTCGCGCGTCCACGACTCGCCCTCGTAACGCACCAGATGGAAATAGTGGTCGAACAGGAGGATGCCGTTCCGTGCGGCGATGCCACACAGGGAGATGAAGCCCACCATCGCCGCGACGGTAAGTGTTTGGCCGGTCAGGTAAAGGGCCAGCACCGATCCGATGAAGGCCGCCGGCAGGGCGATCATCACCTGCAAGGCGAGGTTGGCCGAGCGGAACATCGCATACAGCACCAGGAACATGCCCACCACGGCGCCGATGGAGTATAGCCCCATGCGGCGGGCGGCCGCCTGCTGGCTTTCGAACTGGCCGCCGTATTCGAGAAAGTACCCGGGCGGTAGCGAGCGCTCCACCGGCTTCAGTTGCGTTTGGATGTCGCGCACCACGTCGACCAGTCCGCGGCCGGTGGTGTTGCACTGCACGACGATGCGCCGGCGTGCCTGCTCGCGGTGGATCGTATTGGGGCCGCTCGAAGGGTAGATGTCGGCCACTGAGGCCAGGCTGGTGCTGCCGCCGCCGGGCAGGTCGAGCCGCAACCGGCCCAGCGCGTCGATATCCTCGCGGGAGTCGTCGTCGAAGCGCACCAGCAGGTCGAACGTGCGCTGGCCCACCAGGATTTCCGATATCACCTGCCCGTGCATGGCCGTTTCGATCAGATGGTTGACGTCGGCGCGCCGCAGGCCGTATTTCTGGAGCCGGTGCCCGTCCATCCGTACGCGAAGCTGGGGGATTTCCACTTGCGGCTCGACCTGCAAGTCGGTCACGCCGGGAACGTCGGCAATGGCGGCGCGGATCTCCTCCACCTTGCGGCGCATCACGTCGAGGTCGTCGCCGAACAGCTTGATGCCCACCTGCGCCTGCACACCGGTCAGCACGTGCGAAATCAAGTGCGCTAGCGGCTGCTCCACGCTGGTGACGATGCCGGGCACCTCGGCCAGCACGGCGCGGATTTCGTCGAGCACCTCGGCGCGGCTGCGGCGGCTGCCGGGATCGAGGGTGGCGATGATCTCGGAAACGCTCACCGGATCGGCGTGTTCGTCAAGTTCGGCGCGGCCGGTGGTTCGAACCATGGCCACGATGTCGTCGACCTCCTGGAGCCGCTGTTCGACGACGGCCGCCACACCCAGCGAGGTGGCCAGCGAGGTGCCCGGGGGCAGCATCACGTTGATTTGCACCGAGCCTTCATCGAAGGGTGGGAGGAAGTCGCTTTCGAGGAACACCAGCACCACGCCGCTTGCCACGACGAGCGCCGCCGTCGTGCCCAGGAGGAGCCAGGAATGCTTCATGCTCAGCGCCATGGCGCGGTCGGCGGCATAGCGGAGGCCGCGCAGCAGGGGGCCGTCGC
>SKJM01000769.1 GCA_007122045.1 Planctomycetales bacterium
GCTTTTGCTCGCCGTCGCCGGGGACCATGGGCGCACCGAGCACGCGGCGCGCGCTCGCTTGGAGCAAACCGCTCCGCAACGCCAGTATCGCGCCGCCCGCGGCGCCTACGCGCGCGAGAAACTGCCGGCGCCCTAACAGGGGGCACCGCCCACTCGACTCGGCCGCCTCTGCTCCACAGCAATCGGGTCCCGTTTGCCTTGCATGCGTCATCGCGTCTTCTCCTTTCGCGCAACGGTCGATTGCGCCAAAAATAAGGTCAGGAAAAACTCTGCCGTTTGACAACTCTCAGGCCGGTATGTACACGAACAACACCTCGCCGGAGATACCGGCGCGCACGGTCCGACGGCCGAACCCGCCGGGCTGGTAAGAAATAACACGCGGGCCGCGAGGCAAGAGCTGGCGCAGCCGCCGCCGGGTACGCGCGGTAGTGAACGAAAGAAGGATGCTGGGGCGGACTGCCGCTGGCCCTTTGCGGCGGTCCTGTTGGAGTGCCGGCTTCAGCCGGTTCGAAAGACCGCCTGAAGACGGTGCTCCAACTCCCGCACCCGAAAGAAACCCACCTGCGTGGGGGGCGTTGGGGGGGGGATAGCGCGCGGCGGCGCGGGCGCAGAGGGCCACCGCACTCACTGCTGACTGTTCGTTGCCGCCGATTCGGTGTCATCGCCGTACCCCACCATTCCGAAAAACCATCCTCAATCACCCACCTTAGCACAGGGCGCCGAAGATTGCAAGCTTCTGTTTTGCGCATTCCAGTGCGCATTTGCGAACGCCCTGCAGCGACGCCCATTTTCGGCCAAACGATTGACAACGCAACGGGCCTCTGACATACTGGCAAGCGATGCCTCAGCGCACCACGGCCCGAGCGGTTCTCAAAGGCCTCAACGGTTTCCGTACACGAAAGGTGAAACTATGAAAGACACACGGCGAACATTCCTCAAGACGACCGGTCTGTTGGCCGGCGCCGGGCTGCACGCGGCCTTTCGCCCCGACCGGCCGGCCGTGGCCGCAGAAAATGCCATGCGCACCATGCGCTATGCCTCCATGCCGAAAAAGGATGCCGTCCTCTGGCAGCAGGAGGTGCGGGCGAAACTATTCGACCTGCTCGAAATGAGCGATCTGGTCGCCGCCGATACGGATATTCCCCTCGAACTCGAAACCCACGCCTCCCGCGAGGAGGACGGCTATGCGCTTCACGAGCTGGAAATGAACAGCACCCCCGGAAGGCGCATGAAATTCGTCACAACCACGCCCACCGGCCGCGAGGGACCGTTTCCCGCGGTCATCTTCCTCGCCGGCCACGGCGGCACGCGCCACACCGTCTACGGCGAGCGCGGAGGTTACTACCACGTCGGCCGGCTCCTGGCGGCCGGCGGGTATGTCACCGTGTCGGCAAACATCAGCCAACACGCCGTCTATGAAGCCGGCCGCACGAACATGGGCGAGCGGCTCTGGGACCTCATCCGCTGCGTCGATTACCTGCTCGCCCGCGACGACGTCGATCCCCAGCGCATCGGGAGCGGCGGCAAGTCGCTCGGCGGAGAGATGGTCATGTGGCTGGGGGCCATGGACGAGCGGGTCAAGGCCAACCTCGTTTCCGGCTTCCTCACCAGCATGGACCAGATGGAACGCAACCATTGCATGTGCTGGAAGTTTCCCGGCTTGCGCGAACTGGTCGACTTCGCCGACATCTATTCACTCATCGCGCCGCGGCCGCTGCTGTTCCAGAACGGCGTCGATGAACCCGCCAGCCAGTTTCCGCCGGCCCTGGCGCTCGAAGTGTTCGCGGAACTCGCCGTCACCTACCACGATTTCGAGGTCCCGGAAAACGCGAGTCTGGTGGCCTTCAAGGGCGGGCACGTCGTCCACGTGCCCAGCGTGCTGGGCTTCTTCGATCAACACTTGCAAAAGAACGTCAAGCTCGTGCCGTTCGCCGACCGGAGCCGGCTGTGAGCCTTGCCGAGGGATTGTCCCCCTCGCATGCCGATCGAAGCGTCAATGGCTCAATCGGATGGTGAAATCGTTGCGCTCGCCCGGCGCGACATTGAACTCGAGGAGCGGCCGGGCGGGGTCGGCGTATTTCGCGGGCAGTTCGTTGCGGGATTCGGGCGTGACCTGCGGATTCTTGGCCGCTTCTTCCATGGACACCGGTCCGGCGTTGGCGCCCACATCCACGATGAACTTCGACACGGTAACCGTGTGCCTGCCCGCCACCGCGCCGTCGCCCGGCCGGCGCGTCGTCAGGGTGAAGCGTCCCTGGTCGTCGGTCGTGCCGGTGGCAAGCTGCAGGGCTTGGTCGCCGCGGAAGGCGACCACCGCGCCTTCGACCGGCTGGTCGTCGTAGAGGACCGTTCCGGTCACCCGATGAAGCGGGGGTCCGCTTTCGCCGCCACAACCGCCCAGCCAAACGGCGGCCAGCGCCGTGCCGAACGATCGCATCCAGTTCAACAGGAGTGTCACCTGCTTCTTAAGATGCTTCACGTAAGGATTCTTGACCGAATCGGAGAAGTCGTATTCTTTTCTCATAGGAAATGCCCGTATTGCTTGCTTTCGTAACGAGCGTCGCCATGGCTTCAGTATATCACTGAATCCCCTGCAAAGCAAGCATGCCTGTGCACGGTTGGGGGGGAACTCACGTTGACGGCGGGGCGCGGCC
>SKJM01000170.1 GCA_007122045.1 Planctomycetales bacterium
CGGAGCCGGCCGCGAAGCCGGCCGCCCCGGCCGAAGCCCCGCCCGCCGCAGCCGCGCCGAAAGCGAAGCGGCGCCGGCGGTTCCCATACCGGAAGGTGGCCGACCTGGAGGGGGAGATTCTCGAGCGCGAATCGGAAGTTGAGCGACTCCACGCCGAACTGGCCGACGGCGCCACGCACCGCGACGGCGACCGGGTCCGGCAACTCCTCAGCCGAATGGACGAGCAGAAGGCCGCGCTCGCGACGCTGTACGAACACTGGGAAGAGGCGGTGGAAATGAACTGGTAGGCGGCCCTGTTCGACGCACTCCCGGCGGACGAGGCCCAAAGGGAGTTCAATCGCGAGCTGGCCAGGCTCCGAACCCTCTGCCTTGAGTTGTTGGGGAAAAGGCGATCGGCGGCATAGATCCCCTCGCCCGCCGCGCATGCTGCTTGCAGTGCACGAACGACTTGCATCTGTCACGGGGGTGGCACCGTTGGAGTTCACGCTTTAGCGTGCGCGCCAAGTATGTGTGATAACCAACACGCTAAAGCGTGAACTCCAACAGGGCAGTCGCGACTTCGGCTACAAGTCTGTCCGTGCATCGCGCTACTCGGCATTGCTCTTCTCCAACAGTCCCTGCCAGAAATCGCGCGCCGTGCGATGGTAGGCGAGGATCTCGCGGCGATGCTCCGGGTTGGCCACTTCCAGGGCCCGGGCGCGCTCGTACACCCAGTCGAGGAAGAACTCGACGGCGCGGCGGCTGATGCGCCGCTGCCCGCCCACCTCGACGTACCACGGCGCCGTCATGGCGAAGCGGTGGGTCTTCGGCAGGTCGGTCACCGCGCGGACGAGGAACCAGCCGCTGCGGTCGAAGGTGATCGGCGGCAGGCGCCCGCTCTTGGCGTATTCGTGGAAGGGGATGCTGTGGCGGACCTCGCCGTTCTGGATGATGTCGAGGTAGCTGATCGGCTCGCGGGTGGACAGGGTCAGGCCGACGTGCAGTTCGAGCGTGGCGCCTTCTTCGAGCCGGAACACGTGGCCCGGCAGGCGGCCGCGGGCGCTGGGGCGCAGCAGCGGGCCGTTGGTCACCGTCACGCGGCCTTCGCGGAGCCCTTGCCACCAGGCATCGTAGGTGGGCTCGCCGTCGACGTGGACGTACACCCGGTTGTAGCCCGGCGGGTTCGGCGAATCGCCCGAGCCGCTGCCGGCGGTGGGGGGAATGCGGAACCCGCATTCCAGCACGCGGAAGTAGATGTCCTGCGACCACTGGCCGATGCCCCACGGCGGCCGGTAGCGCTGCCGGTCGCGCGGCTTGCCGCCGCCCTCGCCGTCGAGCACCGTGTCGCGGCCCAGTTGGCCGTGGGCGATCTGGATCGAATCGACCTGCCCGTAGGCTAGCAGCAGCGGCAGGTCCCAGGAGAACGGCCGCGCCACGTCGGTCCACGCAGCGGGCCGTTCGGGAGGCGCCGTTGGGCCGGGCTGCCGGCCGCGGCCGGCAAGCAGGAAACGAATGGTGGGCGGGTACTCTTCGCCGGCCGGGTCGAACGCCGGGAGCCGGTCGGAGTGGAATACCAGCAACTCGGTGCCGGCACGCGCAACGTGGACGGCGCCGAATCCGGCGAAGCGGTTCCCGTCGAAACGCGCGACCGGCTCGCCGTTCGCTCCGCCCGGCGCGGCCGAGCCAGGGCTGACGACCTGCGCGATGTGCAGGTCGTCGGCGGCCATGAGCAGTTCGATTTCGCGGGGGTCGCGCCGCACGTCGAGGTCGCCGGCGTACCAGCCCTCGGCCGCCATGTCGACACACCGCTCGAGTTCGACCAGTTTCGAGTCGTCGGCGAGTCGTTCCATGGTGAAGTGGCCGTACCGGGTGCGATACTCGGGTCCCCGCTCCAGTTCGAACTCATAGTCGCCCGGCGGCAGGCGGAGCACCGTTTTGCCCGGCAGGACGAAATGGTCGTGCCAGAACGGCAGCGTGCGGTCGGCGGGTCGCCGGGTGCGGCCGCGCGCGTCGCGCAGGTGCATGCGGCAGGCGATCGGCTGGCCGGTGGCGCCATCGACGACGATGAGTTCCAACTGCCCCCCGGCGAGGCCGGCGGAAGGGCCCGGCGACAGGAGGCTCATCAGCAGGGGCAACAGGTACGTGAAACGGCCGCAGTGCATGGCGTGGGGCGGGGTATACCCGGCGAATTCGGAGCAGACTGGTCGGATTGCGGGGGGTACGGCCCGCCCGGCGGAGTCGGGCGAAACGGCTATTGCCGGTCTACTGAAGCATAGCATCCTTTACCGAATCGCAACGGGGCCGGAGCCCAAAGCGACACCGCGGATGCCAAAGCGGCCTTACACGTCCCGGGGACTCGATGGACCGTCCTCAGAAATGCGGGTTGCAGCCCCTTGCAATCCATCTTTGCCCTGACTACAATAAAAACGTATCAACAGTCCTGCTTGGTTTTTTCGGGAATCGGGCCATGCCGGGGCTTGACCAGTACGGTTCCTGTGTGTTACAGCAAATAGGCTTGCCGTTCTTCTGGGGTACTTGGCGCGCCTCAGACCCGTGAGCGGCTACAATAGATGAAAGGCAACTACATATGACAATACATTCGATAGCTTCAGGATTTATGGAGAGATTTGTTGCAGGAGCAATATGTCTGGCCATGCCACTGATGTGGGTGTC
>SKJM01000284.1 GCA_007122045.1 Planctomycetales bacterium
AGGCGCGCGCCGGCGGCCGCGAACGCCTCGGCGATGACGCGTCCCAGCCCGCTCGTGCCGCCGGTGACCAGGACGACTCGTTCGGTCCAATATTTCATGGCCGATAGAATACCGGGAACCGTGCGTTGCGCGTAGGGCGGGCCTGTTGGAGTTCACGCTTTAGCGTGTTGGATACCGCACACGCCGGGTTCGCACGCTGAAGCGTGAACTCCAACAGGCCGCACGCGGCGTCGGCAACGGTTGCCGGCTATACGTCGGTTCCGAACGGCGCCCGCTGCTTGCGCGACATCAGCCCGTTGGCCTCGTCGTCGTCGATGAAGCGGTATCGCTTGGGGTCGAACCGGACGGGGCGGGCCAGCAGCATGGCGATGTTGGCCATGTGGCAGGCGTTGACCGAGTTGGTGTCGGACCAGACGTCGGAGATGGGCTTCTCGCGGGTCTTCATACAGTGGAAGAAGTTGCCCATGTGATTCGTCAGCGGCATGTCGCGATACAGGGCGCGCACCTGCTCGTCGAGCCACTCCCGCTGCTTGGGGTCCTTCTCGATTTCCTCGACCGGCCGGCCGGTCAGTCCGCCTCGGTTGACGCGAATCCGCCCCTTCTCGCCCGAGATGATCAGCTCGTTGGTGCCGCTGTACAGGGTGGCCTCGTTGCCGTTGGGCAGCTTCATGTCCACGCGGAATCGGTTGGCCACGTTGTAGCTGACCGGCAGGTCTTCAAAGGGCTTGCGGCCCAAGAGGGTGTCGCGCATCAGTTCGCGGCCGAGGGGAAAGTTGTACCGGTCCTCGACCGGGGCGGCCTCGACAATGCCCGTCTGGTCGCCGCTCATGGCCCACAGGGCGATGTCGGTATGGTGAACGCCCCAGTCAGTCACCTGGCCGCCGGAGTATTCGAACCACCAGCGGAAGTTCCACCCGATGCGGTTCGGGCTGAAGGGGACCATGGGGGCCTGGTGCAGCCAGAGATTCCAGTCGAGTTCGGCCGGCGGGTCCTGGGTGGGGAAGGGTCCGCCGCTGCTCGCCCCGCCCACTGAAATGAGCGAATGGAGCTTCTTGCCCAGCCGCCCGCTCCGGGCGATGGCCACGGCTCGGAGAAACCGGCGCGCGTTCTCGGTCCGCTGCTGGGTGCCCACCTGGAGGATGCGGCCCGTTTCTTCGGTGGCCTTGCGGATTTGCTCGCTCTCCTGCATGGTGAGCGTGAGCGGTTTCTCGCAGTACACGTCCATGCCGGCCCGCATGGCGTCGATGGTAATGCGTGTGTTCGAGTGGTCGGGCGTGCCACAGGTGATGGCATCGATGTCGTTGCGTTCGAGCAGCTTGCGGTAGTCCTGCACCACCTCGCAACGGCCCTGGTACCGTTCGGCGAACCTTCGGGCGTTGCCCAGGTGGACGTCGGCGCAGGCGACCATGTTGCCCAGGTTGCCGGCCTGGTGGCCGATGCCCGACCCCCGCCCCCCGACGCCGATGGCGGCGATGTTGAGCTTGTCGTTGGCGCTTTCCGCACGGCTTGGGCGGCTGCTCGAGAAATAGGGCGCGGCGGCGAGGGCGGCGGTGGTCTTCAGGAAGCGGCGGCGGGTGGTTTGCATGGCATACTCCTCCACTGGCGGGGTGTTGGCCCATCCGGCGGCGGCCGCCGGGCAGGGGCGGGTGAACGGTTCATGAAATGCCATTATACCTCAATGGGAGCAGCAAAGCGATGAGTGGTTCCGGGCAAGACGATGGCCGAAAAATGGACCTGCCCCCTCGCCGAAGGGGTCGCGCCCCGTGAACGGTTACGGCAAATGGTCAGTGGGCAAGCGACTTACGGACAACTTACGCCAGTGCCTCGGGCGATAACCTCAATATCGGAGACCTCGCCGATGACGGTGAACTCGCCCATGCCATCGTCCGCCGCCAGGCGGTGCCACGTCCTATCGTCTCACTCTATTGTACACCCGTTTCCATCCCGGCCCACCGCCTTGATCGTTCCTTCGGCAATCGTCCATTGTTCGCACAGAACGACAGACCTCTTCTAACGCGCGGGAACCGCCTGATCAAGTCCGCGGCATGGCCCGATTCCCGGAAAGTCAAATAGGACTCGTGATGATGACTCTATTGGTCAACGTTGCCTGATGCGGGAAATCGGTGTAATCCACCGCGTCTGCTGCCTTCGTCTGCTCGGCTTGGCGGGGGAAGGCGCAGTGGATTCCCCCCGTTGGCGGCATCGCTTGTTCGCCCCCCTGCGTGTGGTATAATTTCGCATGGAAACGCCGCAACCCTCAACCAGCCCGGCTCCCGTGGACGCCACCGCTCCGTTCTCGCACGCCGCCCCGGCGGACCAGCCTCATAGCGTGTCGCAGATCGCCGCGCGGCTGCTTCCGGCCTACACGGTCGAGGGCGGTTGGGTGCATCTAGCCGGCTGCCAGCTCGAGGACCGCCCCTTTCTGCGGTTGGAGTTCGACGAAAGCGACCGTGCGGCGGCGCACTTCGTCACCATGCAGGGGGCGCCGCTCGACCCAGGCACGGCGGCCGAGTTGGGGTTCTCGAAACTGGTCGACCTGCCCCGCCCGCCCCGGCGGCTCGATCGGCGGTTCGAGGCGGACGTTCACGCCGCGGTTGCCGCCGCGCGGCGGCCCGACGCGACGGCCGGCCGCCGCCCGCTCGTATCCA
>SKJM01000841.1 GCA_007122045.1 Planctomycetales bacterium
CGCGCGTCGTCGCTGATCGTCATGCCCGGCGGCGAAAACGTTTGGCCCGAAGACGTCGAGCAGGCCCTGGCCGAGTCGGAGCTGATTGCCGAGGCGGGCGTCCTGCTGCACGAGGACAAGCTTGCCGCCGTGGTCGTGCCGGAGTCGGAGCCGTTCCGCGGCGCCGCCGAGGAAATGCAGGCCGAAGTGCGGCGCGAGGTCAACCGCATTTCACGCGATCTCCCCTCCCATCACCGAGTGACGCACGTGGCCGTCACCCGCCAACCGCTGGACCGCACGCGGCTGGGCAAGCTCCGCCGCCACCTGCTCCGGGAGCAGTATGAAGAACTCCGGCGTCACGGCGACCAGGTCGAGCAGCCGGCCGGCCCGATGGCCGTCGAGGAGATGCCGGAGCAGGTCCGATCGCTGTTCCGCTCGCCCGCCGTCGGGCAAACGTGGGACTGGCTGGCCGAGCGGTTTGCCGACGTCCGGCTGGCGCCCGACAGCCACTTGCAGGCCGACCTGGGCGTCGACTCGATGGAGTGGCTGCGGCTGGGGCTGGAAATCCAGCAGCGCACCGGCCACGCCCTGCCCGAGGAGGCCCTGCGCCGCATCGAGACGGTCGAGGACCTGCTGCGGGAGGTGGCCGAGGCGCGCGAGCGGGCCCCCGCCGAGACCGAAGACGTCAGCCGCCGGCTGCAAGATCCCGACAAGCTGCTCGACGAAGACCAGCGCCAGTGGCTCCAGACGCCGGGCTGGATGGTGCGAGCGGTGGGCGCGCTGTGCCGGGCGGCGCGGGTCCTGCTGCGCGGTTGGGTACGCATGCGGGTGTTGGGGCGGGAGCACGTGTCGGGCACGCAGCCGGTCATCATCCTGCCGAATCACCGCAGCCTGCTCGATGCCCCCGCCCTGTTCGCCGCCCTGCCGCCGCAGCGGCTCGGCCGAGCCACGTGGGGCGGGGCCGCCAGCGTGATGTTCCGCACCCGGTTCATGCGCCTGGTCAGCCGCGCCAATCGCGTCGTCCCCATCGACCCGCAGCGCGGCTCGGCGGCGAGCCTGGCCCTGGCCGCCGCCGCCCTGAAACGCGGCGATACGCTCGTATGGTTTCCCGAGGGAGGCGTCTCGCGCAGCGGACGGCTCCAGCCGTTCCTTCCGGGCATCGGCCTGCTGCTCGAAGCGCACCCGCTGCCCGTCGTGCCGGTATGGATTGCCGGTTCCCGCGAGGCGCTTCCCCTCGGCTCCCGCTGGCTGCGATTCCGGCAGGTCACCGTGCGATTCGGCGAACCGGTCGACCCGGACGACATCCCGCGGGAAGGCGAAACGGAGGTGGAGCGCGCCGAAGAGGCGGCCGCCTTCCTGCGGGACCGTGTTGCCGAACTTGGAAAGGACTTGACCCCGCACATCGAGCCGGAACAACAAACCTAATTGGAGAATGACATGAGCAAGTACCGACATACGGCGGGCCGGATCCTGATGGTGCTGGTGGCCGTGATCATGCTGTTTGCCGGAAGCGGCAAGCTGTTCGGATTCGCGCCCGAAATGGTCGTCGAGCAACTCGAGGGCTTCGGGCTGGGCGACGACCTGGCCCTCATCGGGCTTGCCGAGATGGCTTCGGCCATCCTGCTCCTGATACCGCGCACGTCGTCGTTCGGCATCCTGATGACCAGCTCGTTCTGGGGCGGCGCGATCGTCGCCCACCTGGCCGGCGACGACTACGCCGGCACCGCCGTGCCCATCGTGTTGCTCGTGCTGACGTGGGCGGGGGCCCTGCTGCGGTATCCCGAGATGCTCGCCAGCTTCGCGGGAAGCCCGGCCGGCTCCCAGGTGTCCCGTCCGTAATCCTTCCGGCGCCCAGGGCGCTGCTCCGGCGGTGCGCGGCTCGACGAACCGTGCACTGCCCCATCGTCCGGAAACATACCATGACAACGACACACCCCGATCGACGTTTACAAGACCTCGCAACGCTCATTCGCCGCTGGATTCTGCGAAGCACCCACCAGGCCGGCTCCGGGCATCCCACCTCGTCGCTCTCAGCCGTCGAGTTGATGGTGGGCCTGTGCTTCGGCGGGCACTTCCGGTACGATCCGGCCAACCCGGGCCACCCCAACAACGATCGCCTCATCTTTTCCAAGGGGCACGCCTCGCCGTTGCTTTACGCGCTGTGGGCGGCCGCCGGGCAAATATCGGAAGCGGAACTGATGACCTACCGCCGCTTCGGAAGCCCGCTCGAAGGGCATCCGACCTCGCGGTTCCGTTTCGCCGAGGCCGCCACCGGGTCGCTCGGGCAGGGGCTGCCAATCGGCGTGGGCATGGCCCTGAACGCGCAATACCTCGACCACCTCCCCTACCGAACGTATGTGCTGCTGGGCGACAGCGAAATGACCGAAGGCTCGCAGTGGGAGGCCATGCAACTGGCGGCCCATTACCGGTTGGGCAACCTGGTGGGAATACTCGACGCCAACCGGCTGGGCCAGCGCGGCGAGACCATGTACGGCCACGACCTGGACGCCTACCGGCGGCGCGTCGAGGCCTTCGGCTGGCACACGATCGCCGTCGACGATGGGCACGACTACGCCCAGGTGCTTGCGGCCTACGAAGCCGCCGCGGAAGTGGACGACCGGCCGGTCATGGTCATTGCCAGGACGGTCAAGGGTAGAGGGGTTTCCTTC
>SKJM01000391.1 GCA_007122045.1 Planctomycetales bacterium
CAGTAATCTCGCTCCTGGTCGGCCATACCGAGGTCGTGATACCGGTCAACCTGATTGCAGAACGGCTGGAGGCTCTCCTCGATGAGTTGCAAGGCGGCTTCATCGGGGCTCGTGTAGCCGTAGCGGCTTGCCCCGGCCATGTCCCAGCACGCCTCCACGTCGACGCAATCGAGCGAGACGAAGACGTCGTCGGCAATCTCCTCGATCTCGACGGCCGCCAACATTTCCCTTGCCGTTGCAGCGACCGCTTGGGCAACGGCTCCCTTCTTCTCGGCCAGTCGGCGGACGATCTCGAGGGCTTGTTCGCCGGTCAAATTGTGAAGCAACTCGTCGGTCGTTGGGTGTTCCGTCTTCATCGGGCGTTCCCTCCTGTGCCGGCCCGGGTCTGGGCTGCCCAGTTCCGCAAAATGTTTTCCTGCTCGCGACAGCGGGGAGGGAGTGGGGCGCCACTCCCTTACCCGCCTTTTCTCCACCGTTACACGGGTCTGGGGTGCCTTTACTCGTGTGTCACCGCCTGAGCTTGCCAGGTTTTGCCAGTCTTGTCAATGAAGCAAGACACGTGCGGCCTCCAGGAACTTGCCCGCGGCGTCAATCGCCTCGTTTGCGGGGCCGCTCGAGGTATTCTTTGGTGTTCCGTTCTCGTAGGAGTCCTCCCGTGTCGATTGAGTTAGGATCGCGGCATATCGAAAAGGGCGCCGACGGCGCGGCACCGCTACGCCGATTTCCCCGGATTCGCGTGGCACAACTCGTCATGGACTATCTCCCCCCCTGGACAACCGGCGGGCGGGAGCGGTATACTCGCCGCCGTTGGGTGCTGCGTCTTGCGGCAGGTACCGCCCGGCGGGGGTGTCGCTTCCCTGCCTTTGAGGGGCATGCTGTGCGGCCCCGGGAGCAGTGCCCGGCAGCGACCCGTATCGTTTCGCGGTGAGCAAACCGACCCGCACGCACGGGCGGCGGGAGCGCGGTTCGCGGGAAACCCTTTTTCGGAGACTCTCTCATGTCAAACTCGGTGACCAAGGTAACGCGGCGTTCGTGGTTCGATCGGCTCGGCGCATCGATCAAGGGAGTGCTGATCGGCGCGGTGCTGTTCCTCGTTTCTTTCGTCGTGCTGTGGTGGAACGAAGGCCGGGCGGTGAAGACGGCGGCCGGGCTGAGCCAGTTGCGGGTCGAGGTGGTTTCCGCCGATCCCGCCCGCATCGACCCGGCCAACGAAGGCCGCGCCGTCCACCTCACCGGCAACGCGACGACGGCGGAAACCCTGACCGATGCCGAGTTCGGCATCGCCGTGCCGGCCATCCGGCTCCGCCGCCAGGCCGAAATGTACCAGTGGCATGAGGAAAGCCGCACCGAGGAGCGGCGGAAGACGGGCGGCGGCTCGGAACAGGTGACCACGTACGATTACAAGAGGGTATGGTCGGACCGGGCCATTCCGTCGGACCGGTTCCAGCGGGCGGCCGAGCACGCGAACCCCGGCCCGCTGCGCGTCGAGTCGCGCGATGCGACCGCCGGCGACGTGACGCTCGGCGCCTTCCGCCTTTCGCCCGCCCTCGTGGGACAAATGACCAACTTCGAGCCCCTGACCATCAGCGAGAGCGAGGCGGCCATTCGCGAGCAGTTCGACGACCGGGTCGTCCTTGCCGGCAACACGGTGTACCTGCCGTTCAGCCCGGACGGACCGCTGCCGGAGCCGGGCTCGCCGAAGATCGGCGACCTCAAGGTCGAGTTCTCCACCGTGCAGCCGGCGGTGGTCAGCCTCATCGCCCGGCAGGTGCAAGGCACGTTCGAGCCGTGGCGGGCAGTCTCCGGCACGGCGTTCGAGCGGCTGGCGCTGGGGACCATCAGCGCCGACGAGATGATCGGCCGGATGGAGTCGGAGAACACGATGCTCACCTGGGCGCTGCGGCTGGGCGGGTTCGCGATGATGGCCTTCGGCATCGGCATGGTCCTGGCGCCGGTGGCCGTGGTGGCCGACGTGCTGCCCATCCTGGGCGACCTGACGCGGATGGGGACGGGCCTGTTCGCCATGGTGGTAGCCGCCGCGCTGTCGCTGGCGACCATTGCCGTGGCCTGGCTGGCGTACCGCCCGGTGCTGGCCATCGGGCTGCTGGTGGCGGGCGCCGCGCTGGTAGTCGGCCTATGGACCCTCGCCCGGCGCCGCAAGACCCAGTTGGCTGCCGCCGCCGCGCCGCCGCCGGTTCCGGAGGGGTAGGGGGGCCACGGGACAATAACTTTCCCCTTCGCGAGTCGACTGAGGTCCACGCCATGAAAGACCGGCCGATTCTCAAGATACGCGTCGTACTTGCCCTATTCCTGGCGGCCCTGGTGCTCAGTGGTCTGACCGCGTTTCCCATTGAAACGGGGTTGCGCTGGCTCGCGTCGGTCCTGCCGGACGCCGAACAGCAACCGCCCTCCGCGCTTACGGCGTGGATCCTGGAGGTGCGCGACGCGGTGATCGACACGAACGCCAGGTATCCGTTCCTTGCCTACGGCACCGATTGGCTCGCATTCGCGCATCTGGTCATCGCGGTCGCGTTCATCGGGCCGCTCCGAGACCCGGTGAGGAACATGTGGGTCGTTGATTTCGGGCTCATTGCCTGTGCGGGCGTGATTCCCATGGCTCTCATCGCGGGCCACGTTCGGGGG